>CALZHS010000107.1 GCA_945787265.1 uncultured Gammaproteobacteria bacterium
GCAGCACGTATTGACCCTGCTTCATCAGCAGGGTATCTAGCTTGCGCATGGAAGCCTGGTCGCTGGCGAGAATATCGGCCTGGTTGCGCGGGGTCTTGTTCATGAACAGGATCTGCCAAAGCGAGCCGGTATGCTCGGCGATCGCCGGGATATTGTGTTGGTCGAGGACCTTCTGCGTTTCGCGACAGAGATCATCGGCAAATCCGTTCATACGTTCGTAAACGCCGGGTTTAGCGAGTTCGTCGAGCATCGCCATGGTTGCGGCGGCCGCGACCGGATTGCCGTGCAGGGTGCCGTTGAAATAGGTATAGCCCTGCTGGCCTTTTAGTTTCGGGTCGGACAGACCGATCACGTCGGCACGACCGGCAATACAGGACAGTGGGCCGCCACCGCCGACGACCTTGCCGTGGGTCGAGAGATCGGGCTTGACGTCGTACCATTGCTGGGCGCCGCCGTAACCGAGACGAAAACCGGTGACGACCTCGTCCAGTACAAACAGGATGTCATATTCATCACAGATCTTGCGGATACCCTGCAGAAATCCGGGTTCGGCCGGAATAATGCGCTGTACCGGTTCGGCAAAAATGGCGGCGATATCGGCGTGATGCTCCGCAACAATTGTTTTCAGGGTTTCGAGGTCGTTGTAAGGGCAGACCAGCATCGTCGAAACCGTCGCCTCGGGCTGGCCACTGGAATCTGGCGCGCCCTGCGGATAGGTGCCGGTTTGTTTCGGGAAAGTCGACACGATCGCGTAGTCGTGGTTGCCGTGGTAGGCACCTTCGAACTTGAGGATCTTGCTGCGCCCGGTAAACGCGCGCGCCAGTCGCATCGCGTAACCGGTTGCCTCCGAGCCGGTGGTCGCGTAGGCGATTTTTTCGGCACAGGGAATGTCATTGACGAGACGCTCAGCGAGATGCACGGCGACATCGTTTAATGAACCAAACATGTGTGCGCCGCGCTCCAGCTGTGCCTTGGCAGCCTTGACCACCGCGGGGTGCGAATGCCCGAGAATCAACGCTCCGGCACCGCCGACGTAATCGATATACTCGTTGCCGTCGACATCCCACATGCGCGAACCCTTGCCGTGCGAGTAGATCAGGCGGATATCTTCGGCCAGTGAGTAGCTACCGAGACCCGAACCGGGCAAAACACGGTCGGCGATCGCAAACAGGTCGCGTTGCGACATGCTGCCGGATGATTGTTTAACTGCATGTGATGACATGATTAAGGGCTCCAGGAATCTGCGTGGTTTAGCCGACTGCCTCGCGCAGCCATTCGTGTAGTTTAAAAATTGACAGTTCGTTGTATATCCCGCCCTCGGGATTCAGTACCAGGGGTCCAGGTTTATAACCGCGCGAATTCAGCCCGCGCTGAACTTCCTTGACGATATCCAGGTCTTCCTGGAAGGTGGTTTCACGATCGGTCTCGATGACCTTGTGCAGTGTGTCATCAACCTCGCCGTCGTTCGAGTAGAACGTGCGGAATACGCGCACGTCGTCAACCGCGAGCGGGCGCCAGGTAAAACTGTTGACGACACCGCCGGGGTAGAACTGGATCGAAGTGGCCGGCCACAGGTAAAAGCTGCCGTAAGCCGCTCCGCTGACGTCATACCAGGCATCGTCGCTGTGCGATGCTTCAGAGGTATGGTGTAAAACCTTGCTATCGCCGTACGGCAAAATAGAGTAGGTATCGGGATCGATGATGCCCTTCGCAAACGACGGATGGCAATTGGGGCAGTGGTAACACTCGTTATAGTTTTCGACCGCGACGAACCAGTTGCAGCCCTCGTCGGCGGTATGGTGATAGGCATACTTGCGCTGCTCGACCTCCGCGCACAGTTTGAGCATTTCATCGCGAATTCCCGGGTAGGTCTGGTCCATGCTTGCAGCGTCCGGATCGAGATTGATGAACAGCAAACCGAGAAAATTCTCGAGCCTGATTTCGGTCAGGCAGATGCTGGACGAATCGAAACCGGGCACCTTGTTTGCATGGGGGGCTGCCTTTAGCTGTCCCTGCAGGTCGTAAGACCAGGCGTGGTAAGGGCAGACCAGCAGCTTTTTATTTCCGCTGCCCTCGGCCAGTTTGTGCCCGCGATGCTGGCAGACGTTGTAAAACGCCTTGATCCCGCCCTCGCGGCTATGCGTGATGATGATGTCCTGGTCGTAAATTTCGAGCGTCAGGAAATCACCGGGTTTACTGACCTGGCTCGAATGGCAGGCCAGCAACCAGTTTTTGAAAAACACTTCGTCAACGATACGCCGAAACAGATCGCGATCGGTAAAGTATTTCGCCTCGAGCCCCATCACCGGGACACTATCTGCAACTACTTTGAGGTCAGGATTCGTCATAAATATCTTCCTCCCAACGGGCGGAATGAAACGCTTCAACCGAGGCGCTTGCCGCGTCGCCACCCCGCACCACCAGCAGTGCGCACAGGCTTTCGAGCAGTGCGGTCACCGCTGAATTGGAGTGAAAGAACTGTGGCGTATGGGTTGGAGAGACCAGGCCCAGGTCGGCCTCCCGGCACAGCGTTGCGGCGTTGCTGTCGGTTACGCCAATGACTTTTGCCCCTTTCCTTTTTGCCAGCTGTACCGCGGCCAGCGTATCGCGGCGGTAGGGCTGGAACGTCATTGCCAGCAGGCAGTCGCGCTCATCCATTCGAATAAGGTCGTCCGACGGCAGGCTGCCGTGCCGTGGCGACAGGATAAAGTGGTCGAAGCCCATGCGCGCGACATACCAGAAGTTGTAGGCCAGCGGGTAGGCGAGGCCGAGGCCGAGCACGTAAACCCGGCGCGCGTTGATCATCCACTCGACCGCGCGCTCGAGATCTTCCACCGACTGCTGCTCGAACATCTTTTCGGTATTGTCGAGGCAGGCCTCGGCCATGCTGCCGAAAACCGCCGTGCTGCCGCCCTGACGATCCATCTGTTGCAGCCAGCGCACGCGATCCGGCGATGAGCCGGTACCGCCGCGTACGAAATCACGAAAACGCTCGCGCATGGCTTCGTAACCTTCAAAGCCCAGGTGGCGCGCCAGGCGCACGAAACTGTTGGGGTGAACCTCGGCATTCGTCGCCAGCGTACGCATCGATTGCAGGCCAACCTCATGCGGATGATCGATGATATAGCGTGCACACAACTGCAGTTGACCCGGCAGGCTGTCGAACTCGACCAGCAGGCGCTCGAGCACTTCTTCCTGGGAATGGGGCAATCCAGATTCGGCGACTTTAAACTTTTGCTGTATTTGTGACACTTGTGTACTTGATTTAGTAAATGATACAAGTGTATCATCAGCGGATCTTTCGATGCAACTGCATTTTTACGGAGTCAACTGGATGCAAGGCAAGGCGAAAATCGTCATTATCGGTGGCGGCGTTATGGGCTGTTCACTCGCCTACCACCTGTGCAAGGAGGGCGAGACCGATGTTGTGCTGCTGGAGAAGGCCGAGCTGACCAGCGGCTCGACCTGGCACGCGGCCGGCCAGATCACCCACTCGGTCAGCCATTACAGCCTTGCCAAGATGGCGGCTTACGGTACCGAGTTGTATCCAAGGCTCGAAGACGAAACCGGCCAGTCCTGTACCTGGCACGGCAGCGGTAGCCTGCGTATCGCCTACACCCAGGACGAAGTCGACTGGATCAGGTATACGCTATCGGTGGGCAAAGGGCTTGGACATGAAATGGAAATCATCGGGCCCGGGCGTATCGCCGAACTACATCCTTTCTATAATATCGACGGCGTTATGGCCGCGCTTTATACCCCGCACGATGGCCATGTCGACCCGGCCGGTGTCGCCTTTGCGATGGCCAGGGGAGCGCGCATGATGGGTGGCACCGTGATTCGTCAAAATCGGGTCACCGGCATCGCGCGCACTGGCGATACCTTCGTGGTTCACACCGGGCAGGGTGACATCGAGGCCGAGCGGGTGGTCAACGCGGGCGGCACCTACGCGCGCCAGATCGGCGAGTGGGTTGGACTGGATTTGCCGATCGCAAACATGTTGCACCATTACCTGATCACCGACACGGTGCCCGAATTCGAGGACCTGGAAAAGGAATTACCGGTTATTCGTGACGACTCCCAGGTTTCGGGCTACATTCGCATGGAACAGAAGTCCGGCCTGATCGGGATTTATGAAAAGGCGAATGCGGCCTCGGTCTGGGATGACGGCACGCCGTGGGAATCTGAAAACGAACTTTTCGAGCCCGATTATGACCGCATCATGCCGTGGCTCGAAAACGCGCTGGAGCGCATGCCGATCCTCGCCGACAAGGGTATCAAGAGCGTCGTGCATGGTGCGATAACCCACCCGCCGGACGGCAACATGCTGCTGGGTCCGTCCGGGGTGAAGAATTTCTGGCTCTGCTGCGGTTCGCAGGTCGGTATTGCCTGGGGCCCGGGCGCGGGCAAGTACCTGGCGCAGTGGATGGTGCACGGTGCCGCGGACGTATCGATGCGCAGTTTCGACCCGCGCCGCTTCGGTGCTCGTATCGACGACGATTACCGTATCAACAAGGCCAAGGAAGATTACCTGCTGCGCCACGAAATACCGTTCCCGCACCTGGACCGCCCCGACCTGCGGCCGTCACATTCCAAACTTTCCCCCCTTTACCAGATCCTGAAAGACAAGGGTGCGGTTTATGAAGATGTGTATGGCTGGGAACGCCCTTACTGGTACGCGGTCGATGGCGTCGAGCAAAAGCACATCGAGAGTTTTCGGCGCAGCGCGCTGTTCGATATCATCGGTAACGAGGTGCGCGGAATGCGCACCCATGCCGGGATCGCGGACCTGACCGCGTTTGCCAAGGTCGAGATCAGCGGTGCCGACGCCGAGGCTTATCTCGACCGAATCCAGTCGAACAAGGTTCCACAAAAAGTGGGCAGCGTCACGCTAACCTACCTGGTGATGGATAATGGACGCATCGAAGGTGAGGCGACCATCGTCAAGCTTGGCGACAATCACTATTACATGGTTTACGCCGCGGTACGCGAAACCGCGCTGCTGAACTGGATGCAGGACGAGGTTCGGGTGGACGAAGCGGTCACCTTTGACAATGTTTCACAAGACTACGGCGTCATCATGCTGGCCGGTCCGGCGGCGCGCAGAATTCTTGCCGAATGCACCGATGCCGCACTCGATAATGCGAGCTTCCGCTGGTTATCAGCGCAACCTGTCAGCGTGGCTGGAGTAACCGGCGTGCGCGCCCTGCGCGTAACCTATACCGGCGAACTCGGCTGGGAACTGCACGTGCCGAAGGCGGGCATGCTCGATGTCTACAGCGCACTGGTTTCGACTTCGCACAGCGAGGGGCTGGTACATGTCGGGTCGGCCACGCTTAACGCGGTGCGCATGGAGAAGGCATATCGTTCCGGGTCGGAAATCACCAATGAAGTCACCATTACCGAGGCTGACGTGGCGCGTTTTGCCCGCGATGACGGATTCCAGGGGGCCGAGCATTCACTCCAACCTGCCGAGCGATGGGTGCTCGCTTACCTCCAGCTCGATGAACCTGACGCGAATGCGGTGCAGTGCGATCCGCTGGGTTCAGAGTCGGTATGGCGCGACGGTAAACCGGTCGGCCAGGTATCATCTGGCGGATACGGATATGACCAGGGCAAGTACCTGGCCTTTGCCTATATCAAGCCTGATCTAAACCAGGTGGGTAATGAGTTCGAAGTACTGGTCATGGGCGAACCACGCCGCGCCGTAATTGTCGAGCAATGCGTGTATGATCCACAGAATCTGCTGCCCAGGTCGGAAGATTAATACTAATCCGTCGACGGGCTTGACCCGCAATCCATTAAAACCGAAGCTAAGACCTTAACATTCCGCCATTCATGCAATGGATGCCGGCGGTCCGACGTATCGGTCGAGCCCGGCATGACAAATAACCGAGGAGACACAATGGATAACGATTTATTTGAAAAAGGCCTGGCCAAGCGTAAAGGTACGCTCGGCGCGGAGTATGTCGAAAAAAACCTGGCCGCGGCCGATGATTTCACACGACCGTTCCAGGAGGCGATGACGGCCTGGTGCTGGGGTTTCGGCTGGGGTGACGAGGTCATCGAAGCGAAGACGCGCTCGATGATGAACCTGGCGATGATCGGTGCGCTCGGCAAGATGCACGAATGGGAAATCCATTGCCGCGGAGCGCTCAATAACGGCGTCAGCAAGGAGGAGATCCGGGCCATTATCCACGTGGTCGGAATCTACTGTGGCGTGCCGCAATC
>CALZHS010000108.1 GCA_945787265.1 uncultured Gammaproteobacteria bacterium
GGCATGCCAAGAAAAGGATTCTCGTCGAACAGTTCGACCAGCTCTTCCTGGCTGGTCTCGGGTAAAACCGAGATCGGTTCATGCAGAATTTCGGACAGCACCACTGCGCGCCGGCTGCGCAGCATATCGCGCAGCGACACCACGCCGATCAGTTTCCCGGATTCGTCAACGATATACGGGTGCTGCCCGCGGTGGCGTTCAAACGCGTCGTCATGCTCGATCAACCGTTTCAGCACCGCCCCCACGGTCTCATTCGACCGGAACGAGAAAACGTCCAGCTCCATCAAACCACCGGCCGTACGGGGATCGTACTGCGAGAGCATGCGCACGTCGTCGGCACGCTCGGTTCCCATCGCGTAAAGAATGGCTTCCGAATTCTCGGGCTCCATTTCCTGGACAATGTCTGCCTGGGTGTCGGTGTGCAACTCCTCCATGATTTTCGCGGCCACGAAACTGTCGAGATCCTTGATCAAGGCAACCGCGAGTTCAGGCGGCGCTTCCTCGACTAACTCGGCCGCCGCTTCCGGGTCAAGCATGGATATCAGGCCATCACGGTCTTCCGGTTCCATCTGCGAAACCTGGCGCAATGCTTCGTGACTCGACAACGAGTCTACAATTTCTGCAACCTGTTGCTCATCGTCCGCGGCAAAGGCATCCTGCAGTGCGCTTTCCTGGCTGTCGGTGTCCTCGGGAATTTCGTTGCTATCACTCATGACGCTAAGATCCTGTTTGTTATTAGACCTGGTGCCGACCAGTTCTCCTGGTTACAGGGGGCTCGTCGACGCAATTTCTGGCTAATCGATTATGGACCGATTACTCAAAGATGCGCAAAGTTTAACCGGGATTGATGTCCGATGAATGTCAAAAAATGTGAACACCCGGTAAGCCTGCTGCGCGGCATTCCCGTTGACGCGGGAATCACAACAGGCTTGAAGAAACGACAGCTAAAGAGCTGCCAGCGCTTGCGCGACGGCGTTACCGAACTCGGAAGGCCTGACAATGATGCCGACACCGGCAGCACGCAGGATTTCGACTTTTTCGGCTGCCGACTCACCGGCGCTGGTGACGATCGCACCGGCGTGCCCCATGGTTCGACCCCTGGGGGCAGTAAGACCCGCGATATACGCCAACACCGGTTTCTGCATATGGTCACGGGCGAAGGCCGCCGCCTCGGCTTCCTGGGGTCCGCCAATCTCGCCGATCATGACCACGAGGTCGGTCTCGGGATCCTGCTCGAAGCGTTCGAGGTGATCGCGAAACGCGCTGCCGTTGATCGGATCACCACCGATGCCGACACTGGTCGATATGCCGATGTTCATGGCCTTCATCTGCGAGGCGGCTTCGTAGCCCAGCGTCCCGGACCGACCGATGAGCCCGACATTACCCTGCATGTAAATGTGCCCGGGCATGATTCCCATCATCGCCTTGCCCGGACTTATCGTGCCGGCGCAGTTGGGACCGGTTAAGGTCATGCGCTCTTCTTTCCTGTAACGACGCATGTAGCGCTTGACACGCATCATGTCCTGCGCCGGGATGCCGTCGGTCACGCACACGCAGAAGCGGATACCGGCGTCGGCCGCTTCCATGATGGCATCGGCCGCGAACGGCGGCGGTACGAATACCGCGCTCGCCTCGGCACCGGTATCGCGTACTGCATCCTTGACGGTATTGAAAACCGGGCGCCCGAGATGCTCTTCGCCACCCTTTCCCGGCGTCACGCCGCCGACGACGTTGGTGCCGTAATCAATCATTTCCTGGGCGTGGAAAGTGCCGATGCGGCCGGTAAATCCCTGCACCATCACGGGGGTTTTTTCATCGAGGAAGATACTCATGTTCAGTCCTCCACTAGTTATCGGCGCTTGCCGATTGATGGAATTGCGCAGCGGCCACGGCCTTTTCGGCTGCCTCGGCGAGGGTATCGGCGGTGATCAGGTCGATATCGCTGTCGGCCAGGATCTGGCGCCCGAGTTCGACATTGGTGCCGGAAAGACGCACCACCACCGGCACCGGCACGTCGAGTTTCTGCATTGCCTGGATGACACCCTCGGCCACCCAGTCACAGCGATTGATGCCGGCGAATATATTAACCAGGATCGCATCGACACCCTCGTCCGACAGCACCAGGTTAAAGGCCTTGGCAACGCGTTCGGGCGAGGCGCCACCGCCGATATCGAGAAAGTTGGCCGGTTCGCCACCGACGTGCTTGATCATGTCCATGGTTGCCATCGCGAGGCCTGCGCCGTTGATGATGCAGCCGATATTGCCATCCAGGCCGACATAGCTCAGGCCCCGATCCGCGGCATTCATTTCACGCGGATCTTCCTGCGACTTGTCGCGTAACTCGGATATCTGCGGGCGTCGGAAAAGCGCATTGTCGTCAAATCCCATCTTGGCATCGAGTGCGATAATGCGGCCGTCGGTGGTGATGACCATGGGATTGACTTCGACCATGGTCGCGTCGAGATCGCGAAACGCGCGATAGCAGGCCTTCAGCGCTTTAACCGCTTCAGCCAGTTGGGCGACGCCAATATCAAGCGCGAACGCGATCTCGCGCGCCTGAAAATCCTGCATGCCGACTGCCGGTTCGATGGGTACGCGGATAATGGCATGCGGGTCGGTTTCCGCGATCTCCTCGATATCCATACCACCGGCTGACGATGCGACACAAACGACACGTTCGGAAGAACGGTCAAGCACGAAGGCCAGATAAATCTCGCGTGCGATATCGGTCGCCTCGTCGATATACAAACGCCCGACCAGCTTGCCCTGGGGTCCGGTCTGGTTGGTTACCAGACGCCGGCCGAGCAATTCGTTGGCCGCTTCCATGACTTCGTTTTCGGAGGAACAAATCTTGATGCCGCCGGCTTTGCCACGCGCCCCGGAATGGATCTGCGCCTTGACGACCCATTTTTCGCCGCCAAGCTCCTTGGCTCGATAAGCCGCCTGCTCCGGGCTGTACGCGATGCCACCCCTGGCAATCGGCATACCGAAATCGGCCAGTATCGCTTTTGCCTGGTACTCATGAATATCCATCAGCTCCCTCCCGTGACAGAACCGTTAGCCTTTGGCATGAATCGCGGCGTCGGTATTGACGACGTTTTCAGCCATGCGCGCCGAGGCCGCATCGATCATGCGTCCGTCGAGCTGTGCCGCACCCTTGCCTGCTGCTGCCGCCTCTTCGAGTGCCACCAGGATGCGCTGCGCACGTTCGACCTCGGCCGCGGGCGGCGAGAATATGTCGTTGGCAAGATCGATCTGCGAAGGATGAATCGCCCACTTGCCCTCGTAACCCATCGCGGCAGCGCGACGCGCGGCATCGAGGTAACCTTCCGGATCGTTAAAATCACCAAAAGGACCGTCGATTGGGCGTAAGCCGTAGGCGCGGCAGGCAACCAGCATGCGCGACAGGCCGTGGTGCCACTGGTCACCCGGATAATCCGGATTGAGGCCACCGATATTGGTGGTACGCGCGCGACAGCTCGCGGCGTAATCGGCAACCCCGAAATGCATCGCTTCCATGCGCGGGCTGGATGTGGCGATGGCATCGACGTTGGCCATGCCCAGCGTAATTTCGATGAGCGCCTCGAGACCGATGCGGTTTTCAAAACCTTTTGCGTCTTCGATCTGCGTCAACATCGCGTCCACCATGTACACGTCCGCGGCGACGCCAACCTTGGGGATCAGGATCGTATCGAGCCGATCACCGGCCTGCTCGACAACATCGACCACGTCGCGATACATGTAGTGCGTATCCAGGCTGTTGATGCGTACCGAAACCGTTTTGCCCTTGCCCCGCCAGTCAATATCGTTGAGCGCCTCGATCACGTTCTTGCGCGCCTGTACCTTGTCGCCCGGAGATACCGCATCCTCGAGGTCGAGGAACACGTAATCGGCCGCGCTTGCCGCGGCCTTTTCAAACATGCCCGGACTGGATCCCGGGACGGCCAGTTCGCTGCGCTGCAAACGTGGTCGTGCCGGAGCATATTGCGTATGACTCATCTAAGACACCCCATAACCTGATAAATTGTCGCCGAAACGACGCTCAAAGCCCATTTGAGATACCGTGGAACTATAACTGCCGCAAAACAGGTTGCTATCGTTGTTACGACATACTGGATTACAGCAACGACGGCGGCCTCGTTTCAGGCAGGCCAGCAGGCTCAGTGAAGCAGCGCGGTAACCAGCAGGTAGAGAAATACCGCGCTCAACCACAGGTCGATCACGACATACAGGAAGAACAGTTTACGCCGCTCGGGATCACCGCGAACCCCGAGGGTCAGGTAAATAAAAAGCGCCAGGGCGGCCAGTAGAATAATTACCAGGTGCATGTTTCTATTTTTCCTCGACTTCGATGCGTGCTGCCGCAATGGCAGTCATGTTGACCAGGCCCCGCACGGTAGTACCGGGCGTTACAATATGCGCCGCGATATCACAGCCAAGCAAGATGGGACCTATTGCAACACCATCGGTGCTCAGTTTGACCAGGTTCATCGCAATATGCGCCGCATCGAGGTTCGGCATAATCAGCAAGTTGGCGACACCGTCGAGCATGGAATTTGGAAACTGCTTGGCCATCTCCCTGGGCGACAAGGCCAGGTTGGCCTGCATCTCACCCTCGACCATGAGTTCGGGATCGAGCTTTTTGATCAGCGACAGGGCGTCACGCATTTTGCACGAGGACTCTGTTTCACGGGCACCGAAGTTTGAATGCGATAACAACGCAGCCTTGGGCGTTAACCCGAAGCGCGCGACCTCTTTTGCCGCCAGCAGCGTCATATCGGCAATCTCCTGCGCCGTTGGGTCCGGGGTTACATGGGTATCACAGACAAACAGCGTGAACTTGCTGCTGATAATGATACTCAAGGCCGATACCTCGTTGAGCCCGTTGTCCTGCCGGGCAACGCTGAGGATACGACCCAGGTGTCGATGAAAGCGGCCGATGGTGCCGGTAATCATGGTATCGGCAAGCCCCAGTTTGACCATCATTGCCGCCTGCGTGGTTTTACTGTTGCGCAATATTTCGCGCGCCTCGGACAGCGTCTTGCCGCGACGCTCGGTCAGCTGGTGAAATTTCTGTGCCCACTCCTCGTTTTCATCGTAATCGACAATTTCATAATCGGTACCGGGTTTAGCTGTAAGACCATATTCGCGGATGATCGACTGCACCACGTCTTCCCGGCCCAGCACGACTGGAAAACACAGTTGATCCTTGACGATATTATCGACCGCCTGCAGCACCCTGGGATTTTCACCCTCGGCAAACACGACGCGACGCTGCGCGCTGCGCGCCATGTCGAATACAGGCTTCATAAACAGGCCTGAGCGGAACACGAAGGCGTTCAAAGTCTGCCGGTAGGCGTCCATGTCTTCGATCGGTCGTTCCGCAACCCCGGAATCCATCGCAGCCTGCGCCACCGCCGGCGCGATTTCGAGAATAAGGCGCTGGTCAAATGGCTTGGGAATAAGGTACTCGGGTCCAAAGGTCAGCGATTCGCCGCGGTAGGCGCTCGCGACCACGTCGCTGGTGCCGGCGCGTGCCAGTCTCGACAGCGCATCGACACAGGCGATTTTCATTTCGTGATTAATCTGGGTCGCCCCGGCATCAAGCGCCCCGCGAAACAGGAACGGAAAACACAACACGTTGTTGACCTGGTTCGGATAGTCGGTGCGTCCTGTGGCAATAACCACGTCGGGACAGACCTTCTTTGCCTCGGCCGGATCGATCTCCGGTGTCGGGTTGGCCAGTGCGAACACGACTGGTTTCTCGGTCATCGATTGAACCATTTCAGGCTTTAACAGGTTGCCGGCAGACAGCCCGAGAAAAACATCGGCACCGGCTATCGCATCCTTCAGCGTACGCAGCTCGGTGTTGGACGCGTATGCCGCCTTGTATTCGTCCATGGATTCGGCACGGCCCTCGTAAATGACGCCACGCGAATCACACACCAGCACGTTGTTCTTGTCGAGGCCCATCGAGACCAGCAGGTTCAGGCAGGACAGGGCCGCGGCGCCGGCGCCGGAGGCGACCAGCCTGTCCTCGCCAATATCCTTGCCCACTACCTCCAGCGCAGACTTCATCGCCGCCGCAACGACGATCGCGGTGCCGTGCTGGTCGTCGTGGAAGACCGGGATCTTCATCTCCGCTTTCAGCCGGCGCTCGATCTCGAAGCACTCGGGGCCCTTGATGTCCTCGAGGTTGATGCCGCCGAAGGTCGG
>CALZHS010000109.1 GCA_945787265.1 uncultured Gammaproteobacteria bacterium
TGCCTGAACCAGCACAGCCCGTATACCGCGAATTCGAGGTGATATTGAGGTATGACTGTCCGCTTCGGCAGCATGGCCTGGATACGTGATTCCGGGACGTGACGGGATGCCCCGGATCTCGATCGCAACTGGCGACAGACCCGGATTGATGCATGCAGCTGGCGATCGGGGAAATTTTGTTCAACGGCTTTATCTTGACAACACGATTGGTATACTGCGAATTCGCACGGCCCGTCGAAATATTCAAGTACACCCGTCTGTCTTTGCGATCAACGCCTCCGCCGGCTGCACCCGGCTATAACGCACCGGTGGTGCAGGGTGGAGTTACTCTCTGCCGACCCAGGAACAGATACAGGAAAGACCGACATGACTATTAGCCAACAGAAGGTTGTCACGATTCATTACAAGGTTGTCGATGTTGCCAGCGATGAAGTTATCGATTCATCCGAGGATGGTGATCCGATGACTTACCTGCATGGTGCCAGAAATATCATTCCCGGGCTCGAGCAAGCGCTCGAGGGGAAAGTGGTTGGAGACGAATTCGAAGTCACGGTGGAACCGGGTGACGCTTACGGCGAGTATAGTGAAGACCGCATCCAGGTCGTGCCGAAAGAAGCCTTCCAGGAAATGGAAACGATAGAACCCGGCATGATGGTTACCGCACAAACCGATCAGGGTCAGATCAACCTGGTTGTCACCGAAGTCGATGAAGCCACGGTAACGGTCGATGCCAATCACCCGCTTGCTGGCAAATCGTTAAAATTCAGCGTCAAGATCGAGGCAGTGCGCGATGCCAGCGAAGAAGAGCTGGAGCACGGCCATGTGCACGGACCGGGGGGGCACGACCACTAGCCCTGCAGGATCAGGGATTTAATGCTTCGCTCTGGCGCTTGATATTGACCAGGGTCTGCAGGCGGGTCAGCAAATCTTCTTCGCCGATTGGCTTGGTAATGAAGTCATTGGTTCCGGCGCCGAATATTGCGGTGAAATCGGTGCGTTCGTCCTCTCCGGGCTCGATTGTCATCAGCAGTATCGGTAGCGCCAGATAGTCCAGCTCAAGCTCGTTACGAATAGTCTGGATCAATTCGTAGCCGTTCACATCGCTGGCCAGCATCAGGTCAGTAATCATGACATCGATGCTGCAGCTGCCATTGGCGGCCAGGTCCTGTTTGAGAAATTCGATTACTGCATCGGCGTCACGGAAATGGAAATACTCGATGCCGTTTTTCTCCAGTATTCCTGTGGTGATTGCGGTTGAGGTCGCACTTTTATCGACGTATAGAATTCGAACCGGTAGTTCGTTGTGGGTACCAAGGAAGTTAAGAATGAAGTTAACCAGTGGTTTCGTCCCATCGGCCTTGTCAAAGTAAGCTGTTACCGCGTCGGTATCTTCCATGTCGCCGCCCACGATGCGAGGTTCGGTATCACCCGAGACGACGAAAATGGCGGTTTCCTTATTCTTTGGCGTTTGTCGAATCTGCTCGATTAGTTCATAACCATCGATATCCGGTAGCGAGATACCGGTAGTGATGATTTCAAATTCATAGCGTTTGACCGCCGTCATCGCCTCCTTGCCGTTTGCACAGGCGATGATGTCAAGATCGGGCGCACGGTCCGAGATTTCCTTGAACAGAATCGCGCGCGCTGAATCTGAAGAATCAATCAGTAATAGTCGACGTTTTGAGGGCATTTTTGCTAGGTTGGCTCTATTTGATTCAAGTGCCGCGCCACTGCGATCCAGGACCCGGCTAGCCCGAGTAGGGTACTTGATGTTATCAGGATGATAAAGTCGTTAAACGAAAATGTGATCAGGCTCATATCAGACTTATATAGCAGATTTAGGCGTTCGAGTGGGCCTGAAATCGAAAGGTAGCCAACCTCGACGATCAACCACGAAATGATGCCGCCCAGTAAGCCATACCAGACGCCGCCGTAGAGAAATGGCCGCCGAATGAATGCGTCGGTAGCGCCGATTAGCTTGGTGACGATGATTTCCTGGTAGCGATTCTGGATATCGAGCCTGATCGTGTTACCAATAATCAGCAGTACCGCGCAGGAGAACAGTACCGTAATAATCACGACCGAGCGCCGCGCAATTTCAATAATCGTGTAAAGTCGCTCCAGCCACTCCGTATCGAGCTTGGCGATATCGACCTCGGGCATCGCCTGCAGATTATTGAGCAGGTTGCGAACCGCAAAAGTATCGGTCTCTCCTGGCTCGACGATAATGGTATGCGGCAGTGGATTGGAACTCAGGGTATCGATGCTCTTGCCAAATCCTGAGTCCTTGCGGAATTCTTCGAGCGATTGATCACGCGAGATAAATCGGGTTGAATCGACATGCTCCATTTTGGCGATCCGCTTGTCGATTTCACGGGCCTGTTTTTCGTCGATCTTGAGATCAAGAAACAGGCTGATCTGGGAGCTCGAACGGAAATCGCCGGAGATTGCGTCGACATTTTTTAGAAACAGGTAGAAGCCTCCCGGCAGTGACAGCGTTATGCCGATCACGGCGACTGTCATAATGGTGGTTGCCGGCGCCGCATAGATCTTGCGCAGGCTGAAAACCAGCGACTGCAGGTGATGTAACAGGTAGGCTGAAATGCGATTTGAAGTCGCTGGCTTGTGGCGACGAATATTACTGCCAGCCACTATCTGTCTCCGCGCGATTGTGTTCAAGGTCATTAAGGACCAGTTGGCCCCGGTTCAGCGTCAGGCGGGGTTTATCCAGTTCATCGATCAGGTCAAGATCGTGGCTCGCGACCAGCACCGTGACACCGACCTGGTTGAAATCGACGAAAATTTGCATGATTTCCCGCGATAGCTCCGGATCGAGGTTGCCGGTGGGCTCATCGGCAAGCAGTAACATTGGTTTATGTACCACCGCGCGCGCAATCCCGACGCGTTGTTGTTCGCCGCCGGAAAGTGTAATCGGCATCGACTTTTCCTTGTGCCGTAACCCGACCTTATCAAGCGCGGCACGTGTGCGTTTGGCGATTTCCTGGGGCCGATATCCCTGTATATTCAGGGGCAGGGCCACGTTATCGAAGACGCTGCGATCAAACAATAGCTGGTGATCCTGAAATATGATGCCGATATTACGCCGAATATAAGGTATGCGATAACGTGGCATGTTGTTGAGGTTGATGCGGTTTAACAGCGCCTGGCCGCGGGTCGGTTTCTCGATCAGCGCGATGATTTTCAACAACGTGCTCTTGCCTGCGCCCGAGTGCCCGGTGATAAAAGCCATTTCGCCGTCGCCCAGCTTGAGAGAAACATCGCTAAGTGCCTCGTAGCCACCCTCGAAGCGCTTGGTTACATTGTGAAATTCAATCATCAGGTCGGAAGCGGCATCAGGCGTCGGTCAACAGGGCGTCGACAAATTCGGCATGATCGAAACGACGCAGGTCATCAACCGTTTCGCCAATGCCAATGTAGCGGATAGGGGTTTGCAGCTGTTCAGCCACGTTAAAAATCATGCCTCCTTTGGCAGTGCCGTCGAGTTTGGTCAGAATTATTCCTGAAATCCCAATCGTGTCCCGAAAATTGCTTGCCTGCGCGAGGGCATTTTGCCCGGTTCCCGCATCGAGCACCAGCAAGGTTTCCTGGGGTGCCGCCGGATCGAGCTTGCTCATAACACGTTTAATCTTCTCCAGCTCATCCATGAGGCTTGATTGCGTATGCAATCTTCCGGCTGTATCAGCGATCAGCACGTCAATTCCGCGTGCCTGCGCCGACTGCAGTGCATCATAGATGACCGACGCGGAATCTGCGCCCTGGCCCTGGCGGATAACCGGCACGTCGAGGCGCTCACCCCAGGTCTGCAACTGCTCGACCGCCGCGGCACGAAAGGTATCACCCGCGGCCAGCATTACCTTGAGTCCCTGGTTTTTGAATTGCTGGGCGAGCTTTCCGACCGTGGTGGTCTTGCCAGCGCCGTTGACGCCGACCATCAATATAACGAAAGGCTTTTTGCTGGTATCGATCTGCAGCGGAATCGAGCAGGGTTCGAGAATCTCCATCATCGTATTTTTAAGCGCACCGATCAGGCTATCACCATCACCCAGTTGCTTGCGTTGCAGCGACTCGGTGAGGCGTGAAGTAATTTTCTGGGTTGCCTGGATACCGACGTCAGCCAGCAGCAACTGGTCTTCCAGTTGCTCCAGTAACTCCGCATCGATCTGTTTCTTGCCTAGCAGCAAATCGGCCAGCCCACTCGACAGGTTTTGCCTGGTTTTCGAGAGGCGCTGGCGCAGGGACGCAAACAGGCCTGTCGGGGCTTGACCCTCGTTTTTGTCCGTAGATTTAAATCCGAACATCGTTTTTCCGGCAATTAGAATTCAGGCACAATATGCTAACAGAAAGCGATTCCATCTGTGCAGCTCTGAACCGCATTTTAAGTTCCAACCGGGCCACGAATATGAAATCTCAAGTCAGGATTATCGGCGGTAAATGGCGCGGGCGTAAACTCGGGGTCGTCGATGCGGCGGACTTGCGTCCAACACCTGATCGTATCCGCGAAACCTTGTTTAACTGGCTGGGACCGGAACTAAGGGACGCTAACGTACTTGATTGCTTTGCCGGCAGTGGTGTGCTGGGTTTTGAGGCACTTTCGCGAGGTGCCCGCCGGGTCACCGCGCTCGAGCGGCAGCCGCGCGTGCTGGCAAACCTGCGTGACCAGGCGCAGCGCCTGGAGGCTTCCACGTTTGAAATTATCGCGGGTGACAGTCGGAATTTAATCGAACAATTGCGGCAAAGATTCGACATTGTCTTTATTGATCCCCCCTATGCAAAACCGCAATTGCGCGCCCAGGTTTTTGAGCAGCTGGAAATTCACGATTGTCTGCAACCCGGTGCAATAATCTATTTTGAGTGGCCGCTGTCCGAGCATTTTGACTTGCCCTCGGCCAGCCTGCGATGGTTGAAGCAGAAAAGTGCGGGCCAGGTCAAATATGCTATAGCCGAATGGCAGGGAAGCCGTTAAAATCGGCCGATCATTCAGCCCGGCACCAGATGCTGGAACACAGAGGTAATCCATGACGGGTATTGCAGTTTATCCGGGCACTTTCGACCCGGTAACCCGCGGCCATATCGACATTTGCGAGCGCGCTCTGCAGATGTTCGATCACGTCGTGATCGGAGTTGCCGACAGTCTCGCCAAGGAACCTTTCTTCAATATTGAAGAGCGCCTCGATATGCTGAGACTTGTTTTTGACGACAATGAACATATATCGGTAAAACCGTTTTCGGGTTTGCTCATCGACTTTGCACGCGATTGTGGCGCCGATGTCATTGTGCGGGGTCTGCGGGCGATTTCGGATTTTGAATACGAAGTCCAGCTGGCGGGTATGAATCGGTCCCTGGCGCCGGAAATAGAAACGGTTTTTCTGACCGCGGCACAACGCTATGCTTTCGTGTCATCAAGCCTGGTACGAGAAATTGCCCGCTTGAACGGGGATGTCTCGGAGTTCCTGCATCCGGAAATCCTGCGTCGACTGACTGAAAAGCTGGAGGCCAGCAAGTAACGTGTTATACAGGAGATTCAGAACGTGGCATTGATGATCACCGACGAATGCATCAATTGCGATGTTTGTGAGCCGGAATGCCCGAATGATGCGATTTCACCGGGCGCGGAGTATTACGAAATCGATCCCCTGTTGTGTACCGAGTGCGTGGGGCATTTCGAAACCTCTCAGTGTGTCGAGGTCTGCCCCGTCGATTGCATCCCGTTTAACCCGGATTACCCGGAAACGCAGGAGCAGTTACTCGAGAAGTATAATCATCTGATGGCAAGCGATTGAAATAGCTTCCCGTTTTTATCCAGTGATAAAGGCGGTCTCTCGCCGAATCAATAGCCACCGACAGCACCCTCGCTGCGGTTATCATAACTCGCCTCGAGATAGTTCCTGTCATTTAATCTGACCGCCTTGATCCTGCCCATCCGGCCGGGTTTATTCGTCACGATCTCATGCCCGCGCTGCTGCAGGCCTGTGACCAGTTCCGGTGAAAATTTAAATTCGTCGATGAAAAGCTTGTTTGGCAAAAACTGGTGATGCACCCGGGGGAACTGCACTGCACGATCGATATCGAGCCCGGTTACCAGCACCCGGTAAATGGTTTGAATGACGCTACTGATAATCCGCGGGCCGCCGGCCGCACCTAGGGCCATGACGATCTTGCCGTCTTTTTCGACCAGCGTCGGGCTCATTGAG
>CALZHS010000110.1 GCA_945787265.1 uncultured Gammaproteobacteria bacterium
GAAAAACGATGATTTGCCTACTCATTCATGTTTGTTTCCATTATAAATAGGCACAATTCGAGTGGTTGAATAATAAAACGAATGGAAAAGAAAGCCTCGATACTTTGCGTTGACGATGAACCCGTAAACCTGGTCATCCTGGAAGAGTTGTTGCAACACGAATACGCGCTTAATACCGTGAATTCGGGCGAGAGCTGCCTGCAGCAGGTTGGTATCCAAAGACCGGACCTTATCCTGCTCGATGTCAACATGCCGGAAATGAATGGGCTCGAGACCTGTGAGCGGCTCAAGGCCGATACCGATACTGCCGAAATACCGGTCATATTTGTCTCTGCACTGGCCACGCACGATGAACTGATGGCTGGCTACGAGGCTGGCGGCGATGATTATATTACCAAGCCGTTTAGCGAAGATATTCTGCAAAAAAAGGTTCAGCTGGTGCTTGCAAGCCAGCTGCGAAAACGGGAACTGGAGAAGCTATCGGACAAGGCAGTCGAAGCCTTGAAGCGCAATCTGACCAACACCGAGAAGCTCGAAATGGTGGTCGGTTTTTTGCATCGGTGCCAGCGGGCCAGCGATCTCGATGAGCTGGCGGGTTACGTGTTTGACTGCCTGCGTGAGTTTGACCTCGATAGCAGCCTGTTGATCGAGGCTGATGGCGAGAACCGCGTCTGGTTTAGTGACCGGATCGACCGGCCGATGGAGGGCCAGATTCTCGAGAGCTTGCGGGGTCAGGACCGGGTTTTGAGTTTTGGCACCCGCATTGCTATCAATTCCGATCACAACACGCTGCTGGTTCGAAACTTGCCTTCGGACTCGGAGGAAATCGAGCGTTTGCGACAATACCTCGTTATCATGGTTGAGGGTATGGATACGCGGCTGCAGGCGATGCAGGCGCAAATGCAGGTTAATTCGAGGCGCGAGAGCTTGACCCGGGTTGTCGAAGCGACGCGTAACCAGCTGGGCAGGATAGAACATCAGCATCAGCGGCAAGCGCAGGCTGCAGCGGAGATCATGGCGGCGCTGGGAGACGAACTGGAAAGATCCCTGCTGCGGCCGGATTTGACAAAGCAACAGGAAAAAGCGTTGCTGAAATTCATCGAATCGAGCGCATCAGCAATTAAATCTATTTTTGATGAGGACCGTAAGCTCGACGATGCGTTTGCTGCAATCATCGATGACCTGTCAGGTACACTGGAAGAATAAGCGCAAAGGAGGGAGCAGGGGGCTGGAAACGGGGGCGTTTCTATTTTTTGCAGACAATATAAAAACCGGAAAAATAGATGCGTCCCCCTTTTCCCGGGCTGAGGTATAATGCCGCGAATTTTCGTTTCCGGCATACCCCATAATGAAAGATGCAGTTATCGTATCGACCGCCCGAACCCCGATCGGGGTGGCGTTTAAAGGCACGCTTAACAATATCAAATCACCAACACTTACCGCCCATGCCCTTCGCCACGCGGTGACGCGGTCCGGTGTCGATAGCGCGGAGATCGACGACGTCATTATTGGCGCGGTGTTAACCGCGGGAACTGCCGGTATGAATATTGGCCGCCTGGCAGCGCTTGCCGCGGGCCTTCCGGACACGGTGCCAGGGCAGACGATCGATCGCCAGTGCTCGTCCGGCTTGATGGCAATTGCGACCGCGGCCAAGCAGATTATCGTCGACGGAATGGATATCGTCGTTGCCGGTGGCCAGGACAATATTTCGGCAGTGCAAAACCAGTATTTTCCGTGGGTTGCCGATCAGGCCGATCCCAATGTCGTCATGCATGCCGAGCACGCATATATGCCGATGCTGCTGACCGCCGAGCACGTGGTAAAAAAGTACGGCATTACGCGTGAAGCGCAGGATGAGTATGCGCTGCAGTCGCAGATGCGCACCGCCGCCGGGCAACAGTCGGGTGCCTTCGACGATGAAATCGTGCCGATATCCGCGACGCGCGCAATCAAGGACAAGGAAAGCGGTGACATCAGCTACAGCGAGGCAGAGCTGGTACAAGATGAAGGTAATCGACCGCAAACGACGCTTGCAGGGCTTGCCGGGCTGAATCCGGTTGTGGAAGGTGGCACCATTACCGCGGGTAACGCGAGCCAGTTGTCGGATGGCGCATCTGCCTGCGTTTTAATGGAAGCTTCGTTTGCCGAAAAGCGAGGCCTGGAGCCGCTTGGCATTTACCGCGGCATGGCCGTCGCCGGCAACGCGCCCGAAGAAATGGGGATTGGTCCGATTTATGCGATCCCCAAACTGCTGCAGAAACACGGTCTCGGCATCGACGACATCGACCTTTGGGAAATCAACGAGGCTTTCGCCTGCCAGACCGTTTACTGTCGTGATCATCTGGGCCTCGATAATGACAAATTTAACGTCAATGGCGGTTCAATTTCGATTGGGCACCCCTACGGAATGACCGGTGCCAGGCTGACGGGGCATATCCTGATCGAGGGCAAGCGTCGCGGCGCGAAGTATGTCGTGGTTTCAATGTGTGTCGGTGGCGGTATGGGCGCGGCTGGATTGTTCGAGATTAACCGATGAAAATTAACGGCCTGCCGCATAACGGGTCCGTGAACTTCAACTCGAGTCTAATTGAATGGCAGGATTGCGGGGTCGACGGATTCCTGATCAAGCCGCTGATGGAAGATCAGCAGGCGGGTGTTCGTACCTGGTTGATGAAAGTCGAGGCTGGCGCATTTTCGCCACCGCACGGGCATGACGAAATCGAGCAAATCTACGTACTGGAAGGATCTTTTTTCGACCAGGACAAAACCTACGGTCCGGGTGAGTATATTGTCAGGGCGGCGGGTGCGATGCACAGTGCAGGCAGCGAAAACGGCGCGCTCGTGCTTTTGTTTTACTCGCCCGCTGTCGAGAGCTGAAAGTACAGGCGAATTTTATCGCCGTGGCCCGGGTGATTTATTTTCCCTTCCACACCGGGTCGCGCTTCTCGGCAAATGCCCGTGGACCTTCCATGAAGTCTTCCGACATCAGCATTTTCTGGTAGACCGGTAAATCATTGTTGCCCGGTTTGGTTGCTGCGAATGCCTGCGGAATGGGCAGGCTATGTATCGCGGGTACGACCTCCTTCAGTGCCTGCAGTGCAAGTGGTGCTCCGCGTGCTACCTCATGCGCCAGTTCTCGCGCACTTTCCATTAACTCGCCGATTGGGCAAACCCGGCATGCCAGGCCCCACTGCTGCGCCTCGACGGCGCTCATGCGTCGCCCGGTGTAAAGCAGTTCCATCGCCACGTTGTAAGGAATACGACGCGGTAGAATCTGGATTGCGCCAACGTCGGGCAGGAATCCGCGCTGCATCTCGGGCAGGAAAAACTCGGCGTGGTCTGCCGTGACGATCAGGTCGGTCGCCAGCGCGATTTCGAATCCGCCGCCAACCGCCATGCCGTTTATCGCTGAGATAACCGGTTTTTTCAGGCCCCAGAATTCGCTGATTCCGGCGAATCCACCGGGACAACTGTAAGCGCTGTTGACCGCTTCCGCGTTGTTGTCGATCGCTGCAATTTCCTTCAGATCCCAGCCTGCGCTGAAAATACGCTCACCGCTACCGGTAATGATTCCAACGCTGAGGTTATCGTCTTCCTGCAGCATCGCCAGGGCCTCGTAGATCGCGTTCGATACACCGGTATTGATCGCGTTGGCCGGTGGCCGGTCGATGGTGATTTCGACGATGCGATCATATGTTTCTACCCTCACTTCGGCACTCATTGCTGCTCCTGAAAATTATGTGTGTATGGCGGCAATATATGTCAAAATCGCGCCGCATTCACTCATTCATTCGAAGCCATGCCGCACTGGTTACAGCGCTTGCTGAGCCCGCAAACCATCGCAATTGTCGGTGCCTCCGAGCGCCAGGGAAGCCTCGCGGAGATCACCCACAACCAGTTATCAGAAAGTGGATACGCGGGAGAAATTTTCTCGGTTAATCCTCGCTACCAGTCGCTGCATGGCAAGGCCTGCTTTTCCACACTCGAAGATTTACCGCTGGTGCCCGACCTTGTCGTCTACGCCATTAGCGGTGCCGCGCTGGAACAAAGTTTCGAGCAAGCGTTGCAGCTGCAGGTGGGCGGTATCATGATATACGCGGCGAATTATATCGAGAATGATCCCGAGCCGAAGCTTCCCGAACGCCTCCGCAAAGGTGCCCGCGAGGCAGGTGTTCCGGTTTGTGGCGGCAACTCGATGGGATTCTATAACTTTGATCACAGCGTGCGGGTCAGTTTTGATCGTCCGCCGCCGCATCGGCCTAAAGGCCATATCGGGATGATCCTGCATTCGGGCTCGGGTATGACCTACCTGGCCAACAACGATGCGCGTTTCTGTTTTAACTATGTTATTTCGAGTGGGCAGGAAACCAACGCGACCGTTGGTGATTACATGGATTACCTGCTCGATCAGGAATCAACCCGGGTGCTGGCGATTATGCTGGAAACCGTGCGTGATGTGCCGGTGTTTGACGGCGCATTGCAAAAAGCTAGCAGCAATGACATCCCGGTGGTCATCACGCGTCTCGGGCGCACCGAGAAATCGGCGCAATTTGCGATGAGCCATTCCGGTGCGATCGTGGGTGATCACGAGGCCTTTATTGCCCTTTGCGAGCGCCACGGGGCAATCCTGTGCCACGATGCCGATGAAATGATTGGCACCGCGATGCTGTTTGCAACCGGCCTGCGGGTTCGCGGGGGCGGGCTCGCCAGCATGCTTGATTCGGGCGGCATGCGCGAGCAGATGATCGACCTGGCCGAGGATTACGGCATTCCCTTTGCGCAGATATCGGCTTCGACGACGGGGGTGTTGCGTGAGCATCTCGAGACCGGGCTGGAAGCGGTCAATCCCATGGATGGCATGGGTGCGCTCGGCAACAACACCTTTCAAACCTACCTTGCCTGCGGCAAGGCCCTGCTCGATGACGCGGAGACCGGATTGATGAGTTTCGAGTTCGAGTTTCGTGACGGCTTCTGCCATTACCCGGAACTGTTCGACGTGACTCGACAGCTGTCAGCTTACAGCGATAAACCGCTGATGCTGGTCAATAGCTGCAGCTTTTCCAATATTCACGAAACCGCGGCCGGGCTGACCGCGCAGGGTATCCCGGTCATCAACGGAATCGATGTAGCATTGCGCGCGATGCGTAACCTGATGAATTACCGGTCCGGCGAGGATGGCGTGGACGGCTCGAACGGGATCGAGTTTGATTCGTCGATCGTCGACAGCTGGCTGAGCCGTTTACGCGAAGATGACAGCTTCGATGAAATCACCTCGTTGAGCCTGATGTCTGATTTTGGCCTGCCAACTGTTGATTTCCAGCTGGCGAAAAGCTTCGAGCAATTGTGTCAAGGTGCGGATTCACTGGATTACCCGCTGGTGTTAAAAACTGCGATGCCGGGTATATCTCATAAATCCGATAAAAATGGGGTCATTGTCAAAATAGAAGACCGTCGACAGCTTGAAATAGCGTACCGGGATCTGCAGACAAGGCTTGGCGACCGGGTCGTGGTGATGCCGATGATAGAACCCGGTGTAGAAGTGTCTGTCGGTATGAAAAACGATCCCCAGTACGGTCCACTGATAATTGTCGCCTGTGGCGGAATCCTGATCGAGATACTGGCCGAGCGCGCGTTCCGGCTTGCGCCGGTGAGCCGCGAACAGGCCGACGCGATGATCGACCAGACCCGGTTGGCCCGGTTATTGGCCGGGGTTCGTGGCCAGGCCGCGGTGGACCGTGCGGCACTGGTTGAGCTGGTGGTGAGGTTTTCGCAGCTGGCGGTTACCCTGGAAAGTGCAATCGTCGAGATCGATCTGAACCCGGTAATCGTTAATCAATCGGGTTGCACCATTGTTGACGCGCTGGTAGTGCCGTTGAAAAAAAACAAAGAAGCCGACTAACAAGGCCACGAATGCTACCGATTAAGCATAATCATTAATGAAATACCGTAAAGAAATCGATGGTTTGAGGGCTCTCGCCCTCATTCCAGTTATTCTATTTCATGCAAAGTTCGAGCTGTTTAGCGGCGGATTTGTTGGCGTAGACGTATTTTTTGTAATCAGTGGTTACCTGATCGCATCCATTATTTTACAGGAGCAAGAACAGGGGACATTTAGCATTTTAAAGTTTTATGAACGACGCGCGCGCCGCATTCTTCCCGCACTTTTTTTTATCACTTTATGTTG
>CALZHS010000111.1 GCA_945787265.1 uncultured Gammaproteobacteria bacterium
GTCGAGCGCGATTATATCGGCCAGATCACGGACGGTTTTGGTGTGGTCTTCGAGCGTTTCTAGCGCCTGGCGGTGAAAGACTTCGAGCGCCGGTACAACTTCATGATGATCCGTTAGCCACGAGCGCGCTGCTTGTTCGGTCATTGTCGTCTAGCTTGCCTGTGAGCTGCCTAGTGATTCCATCTGCTTGCCGTGTACGTGCTTGATCAGGATTTCGCGATCGGCTTCGTGCAGGTGTTCGAAATCCAGTGAAACCCGATGTTTACCCTGGTCCGCTCCCTGATCTCTCTCGATCTTTACAACACGGGCAATGATGACAAGCCTGAAACCTGAGGGCAATAGTTTTAACTTCAGTTCTACCAGTGCATCCTGCTCCGGAACCTGGTCGTCGCAATAGGCGATTCCCTGTGCGCTGAGGTTTACCGATTTCTTTATCATCGCGTGGTCGTTGTCGTCGCCGACGAGCCTGTTAGTGAGGCGTTCGATCTGTTTTTCAAGCACCACGAGATAACGCCCCAGTTCCGGCATTTTGCCATCGATCTTGTGGCGATCGGCGATATGCTGTTCGATTTGAAAATTGAAGTTATTGCGAATCGAAAACGCATGCTCGTTTTCCCAGAAGTCTGCGAGACGTGCGTCGGTTTCCGCCTCGCTGATCTGCTCGACCGCGAGTGAGGCCTCGTCGTTAACCCGGTAATAGCGCCGTCTTTCGCTGCTCATAGTGGAGCCTCCAGCCTAGCCATCGGGCTCTTGAACATAATCGACATTGAGTGCAGGGGAGTCTCCCGCAATCGCACTCCGGTTGCCATGCAGTACGCTAATTTCTACACGACGGTTCTTGGCGCGATTTTCCCAGCTGTCGTTGGGCACGATGGGTTCATGGTCGGCAAGTGCGCGGATTTCCATGCGCTCGGGATCAACGTCACCTTCCTGGATAAAATAGTGCACCACGCTTGCCGCGCGCGCCGCCGACAGGTCCCAGTTGGAGCGAAACCTCTGCGTCTCGATCGGGATGTCGTCGGTATGCCCGGCGACGACAAAGTGTCCATCGCGTTGATTGAGGACGTTGGCAATCAGTTTGAGTATGGGCAGAAATTCCTGCTGCAACTCAGCATAACCTGAGCCGAAGGAACCGCGTTCGCGAATTCGTATCAGCACCCGGTCGTTAAAGGCTTCGATTTCGAGCAGGCCTTCGCCGATCGCCTCGGACAGCTCGTCCTGCAGCTCTTCGGCTTCTGCCTGCGCTTCGCGTTGTGCTTTTTGCTGGGCGATCGCCTCGGCCTCGGCTTCGCCCATGCCGCCGTCGTTGCGTGATTTTGAATCGTTGAAGTCGAGGTTGGTCTTGGTGTCGTCGGTAGTTTTTTCACGCATGATTTCGAGTGGCGTGACCTCGGTCGGTTTGCCGGGGCTGTATTGCTTGGCGATAACGCTGGTGCCTTTGGGAATTTCAGTAGCCTTGACGATGCGCTGCACGCCGAATGCAAGCTTCATCGCGCCGGCAACCTGTTTGTACTTGAGTACATCCATTTCCGCAAACGACAGTAACAGTACGAAAAAACACATCAACAGGGCCATCATGTCGGCGAAGGTTGCGAGCCAGGGGGGTAGACCTTTCTCGCAGGGAGGGCAATCGCATTCTTCGCTCATTGCACAGCTCCTATTCTTCTTCCTGGCGTTTGCTTTCCGGGAGGTATGCGTTCAGCAGTTGCTTCAGAACCCGGGGATTGGTGCCTTCCTGGATGCCGTTTATCGACTCCAGGATCAGGTCCTTGTTGAGTTTTTCGTAGCCACTGATCAGGATCAACTTCTCTGCCAACGGCGAGGCGAAGGCGTTGGCGATTATCGCGCCATAAAGTGTGGTGAGCAGTGCAACCGCCATCGCAGGCCCGATAGCAGCCGGATCAGACATATTCGCCAGCATTTGCACCAGCCCGATCAGGGTTCCGATCATGCCCATCGCCGGGGCATAGACGGCCATCGCCTTGAACATATCGGCGCCCTTGGTGTGGCGTTCGATCGACATGTTGATGTCCTTGGCCAGCAATCCCTTGACAACCTCGGGGGCATGCCCGTCGATACAGAGCCCGATACCGCGTTCCAGGAAGCCATTACCGATATCGCGGCCCTCGAGTGCGAGAATGCCTTCCTTGCGCGCAATATTGGCGAGTTCGACCGACTCGTCGATCAGGTTCTGCGGTGCATCGAGTTTGTAAAAGAAGCCTTTCAGGCCAATTTTGAAGGATCCGAGGAAATTTCCGATGGTGACGCGCATCAGGGTTACAGCGAAGGTACCGCCGACAACGATTAGCAGTGAAGGCGCATTGACGAACAGGACAAAGGGGCCACCCAGGCTGATAGCCGCTGCGAGAATGACGTAGGCCAGTATGAATCCAACAATTGTTGCGATGTCCACCCAGTTGCTCCTGCTTGCTAACCTGTGATCGAGTAAATAGCGTCATGTGCAGAGTTATGACTCTACCCGTATAGCTTTATCGGTCACGAGGGCGAATTCTTTAGTCGCAAATTAGAATTAAATAGGAGAAATGACGCCCTTGAGAGCGTTATTTTGGGCCGCGTTACGCCTGCTTCAATCGGGACAGGTCTTGCTGCCGCAAATCGACCAGGTCACGGCTCGCGAGCCAGCACAAAGCATCTCCTGCGTCATGTTCGAACCAGGCCCTGCTAGAGCCGAGACGGAAACTGTAGCCCCAGGTATCCATGTCGATGAACATGCGCTCACGCCCCAACCCGCTGATCTCATCTGCCAGCAGCACTTGCAGGTAGCAAACCGCGCTTTCCTCGGCGTCGTCACTGCCCGCATCGGTATCAATGCTTCGCCGTCGTGCCGGGTCCAGGCAGATATAGTGACATGCTTCGTGCAGAATCGAATGGATCGGCGTGTCGCTGCGGGCGTATAGCCGGTCACCCTTGCGCCCGGCTTCTTCCTCCCCCCAGTAGCTGTATGGAATGGGATCGGCGTCTTTACAGTGATTTAGTTGCAAACCGAACCGGGTCAGTAGCTGGCACAGCTCCGTGATATCAATATCGGCAAGGCGCAGTACCCCCGGTGGATCAGTCGGCATAAGCCTGCAGCAGTTTGCCAATGGTTTGTTGCAAGCGCCACCATTCCTCGGTCTTGTACTGCTGTGACTGGTTGCGGGTGCGAATGATCAGGTAATTGATGGCAGCGCCAAATACGCCGAGCGCACCGCCGATGTCAATATTCGGTTGATGGTAGAGCGCGCGCACACGTTTAACCAGGTCCATACCGCGTTCGCTGCGAATGCGTGCCAGGGTATTGGTCAGGTTGTTTTGCGCTGACATTTCCCAGGCCATGATTTCAAGCGTTAGCGGGCGCGCTTCCAGTGCCGCGACGTAACGATTTAGCAGGCGCTGCAGGAAGTCGGGTAGCGCGATGGCGGCACAGTCGGCAGCTGTTTCGGTGATAATTTCTTCCACCTCCCACCACAGCGTCGTGGTCTCTGCAAACGCCAGCAGTAATTCATCGAAACCGCCGAAATAACGATAAATCAATACCTTGTCGCAACCCGCCTGGCGTGCAATGGCGTTAACGCCGACCGCCGGATATCCCTGTTCGAGTAAAATCGAACCCACGGCGTTGAGGATTCGCTGCTCGGTTTTCAGCCTGCTGCGCGTCATGTTTTACCTTTCATCCGACACTGTTCTTGGATTCCTGCCAGAATTGCTCCATGCGTTCGAGCTGTTGCTGGTCCATTTCAATACCGGCACTCGCCATTTGCTGTTGCACGTAGGCAAAGCGACGCAGGAATTTTCGGTTGGTGTTGCGCAGCGACATCTCGGCGTTGACCCTTGCATGACGGGCAAGATTAACGCAAACGAACATCAGGTCTCCGATCTCGTCGCTGATAGCCTCGCGGTCGCCGGAATTGAAAGCATGCTTCAACTCTGCCAGCTCCTCTTCAAGTTTATCGAAAACCGGGTTTATGTCGGGCCAGTCGAAGCCGAAAGTTGCGGCATCCTTCTGTATCTGACGGGCACGATAAATGGCAGAGTTCGTGCCCGGATCACTGCCCAGGTCGGTCTTTGCCTGCGCCGATTTTTCCTGTTGCTTGATTTCTCGCCACTGTTGAGACAGGGTTTCGTCACTGAACACCTGGTCGCGCGTTTCACCGAAGACGTGCGGATGACGGCGTAACATTTTATCGGTAATCCCCTGGGCGACATCGTCGAACGTGAATTGACCCTTTTCTTCGGCAATTCGGGCGTG
Source organism: uncultured Gammaproteobacteria bacterium (assembly GCA_945787265.1). Lineage (GTDB taxonomy): Bacteria > Pseudomonadota > Gammaproteobacteria. Next base: position 4,250 of record CALZHS010000111.1, read on the forward strand.
AAATACAATATTAAACAGCAGGTCACCCAATTCCTCCTTCAGGTTCTGGGTGTCGTCGCGCTCGATTGCATCGAGTAACTCGTGGGTTTCGTCGAGCGTGTAACCCGCGATCGAGGCGCTGGTCTGACGAATATCCCAAGGACAGCCGTTATCGGGGTGACGCAGGTCCTTCATTACCTGCAGCAGGTTTTCGATTGCACTCATCTGTTCTATTGCGTTTGGGTAATCAAAACCCGGATAATACCGGCCTTTTAACAGAATCGCAGCCGCAACCGCCAAATGAGCGACAGATCGACACGATTAAAGCAATGGCTGGATCAACTCGGCTATCGGGATTACAGACTGGAACGGGCTTCGGAGGATGCCAGTTTTCGTTCTTATCTGAGGCTGCAAACAGGCGATGGATCACTTATTGTTATGGATGCGCCGCCGCAGAAGGAATCCTGCGAGCCGTTTATCAGGGTGGCTCGAAAACTGCTCGCTGCCGGACTTAACGCGCCCGAGATTATTGCGAGTAATCTCGATGCGGGATTCCTGCTGCTGACCGACTTCGGTCGTGACGACTACCTGTCGCAGTTAAACCCGCAAACCGAGGGGGCGCTCTACGCGGAAGCGCTCGCGGCCCTGCTGATGATGCAAACCTCGATTAGCGCCGATGATCTACCGCCCTATGATGAAGCGCTGTTAAACCAGGAGATGGACCTTTTTCACGACTGGTTCCTGCAGAGGCTGCAGGGTATTTCGCTCGACCAGCAGCAACAGGCGAACTGGCATTCGCTCAAACGGGCGCTGGTAGAAAATGCCCTGGCCCAGCCGCAGGTGTTCGTGCACCGCGATTACCATTCGCGTAACCTGATGAAAGTCGATACGCAAAATCCCGGGATCCTGGATTTTCAGGACGCGGTGAAAGGGCCGGTTACCTATGACCTGGTTTCGCTGCTGCGCGATTGCTATATCGCCTGGCCCGCGGAACGTGTCGATCAACTGGCACTGGATTACTACGAGCTTGCACGTGCCAGCGATCTGGTTGACGTCGAGGCTGCACAATTCAGGCGCTGGTTCAACCTGATGGGACTGCAGCGCCATCTCAAGGCCATCGGAATATTCTCGCGTCTCAATATCCGTGACGGCAAGCCACGCTACCTCGAAGATATTCCGCGCACGCTAGAATACGTTAAGCAGGTGAGCGCCGCGGAAGATTCAATGGCGGGCTTATTTTCGATCATCGAACAGTTAAACCTGAGTCAGCGGGTTGAAGCGCTGATGGCGCGGTGAAAAATCCATGAAAGCAATGATCCTGGCCGCCGGACGAGGCGAACGTTTGCGCCCGTTGACGGATACCGTTCCGAAATCCCTGCTCGAGGTGAGGGGTAGACCGCTCATCGAATATCATCTTGAAGCCCTGTCCAGGGCCGGCTTCAGCGAAATTGTCATCAATCTTAGCTGGCTCGGAAACCAGGTTCGCGATCGCCTCGGTGATGGCGGGGATTTCAATCTTGCGATCGAGTACAGTGCCGAGCCGGAGGCCCTCGAGACTGCAGGCGGAATTGTGCAGGCACTGCCGTTACTGGGCGAGCGTTTTATCGTCGTCAACGCGGACATTTTCACCGACTATGACTTTGCCCGGCTGAAACGATCAGACAGCAAGGCGCACCTGGTGCTGGTCGAGAATCCGCAACATAATCCGCAAGGGGATTTCAGCCTGCGCGAATCGACGGTGGGTAATAACGGTTCTCCACGTTACACCTTCAGCGGAATTGCGCAGTACCACCGCAGCTTCTTTGACGGACTGGTGCCGGGTAAGCAATCACTCGCGCCGCTATTGCGTGCGGCGGCGCAACAACATCAGCTCACGGGTGAACTGTTCAGCGGAGTTTGGTCCGATATCGGCACGCTCGAACGCCTGCTGGCGTCAAACGCTTAGAAACGGG
>CALZHS010000112.1 GCA_945787265.1 uncultured Gammaproteobacteria bacterium
GAGGGTGGAAACAAGATCTCGGGTTTTACCGTCACTGGAACTCATGGACTAATCTGCTGTCTGGTTGTCGGTCCAATTAATATCGATACCCGGTGTCTGTTCAAATCAAGTGGGAAGACTGGAGATGGATCCGAAGTGATGAATCGGCATTACTGGTAATCCTGGTAGGACTTTTCTTCGACGATGGTCGAGTTGAGGTGCAGGTTGACCCGCTTCTTGGCGTCGGCGCGTTTGTCGTTAGTGACATACACCGCACGCGCCAGCTCAATGAAACGTTCGCCGAAACGACGGTTGCGTTCCTCGTCGCGAATATCGTCCTCGATTTCCCAGAGCGTCTCGTTAATCGACTTGAGCTCGGCACTGAGCGCGGTGATGACATCATCGGACTCGACCGACTCGTTCCAAACCTTGCCCAGCATTTCGAGTTCAGTTGTGACATTCGCGACCTTGGCCGGGTCGGTGATGCGTTCCGCCTTGATCTGCAGGATCGTGATCTTGTCCAGTAATTCGCCGGGCGATATCGGAATCAGGATTTCGTTCATGCCGTGAATGGTTCGATTGACGAGGTCGGCAATACTAACCGCGTTAACCGCCTAGCTCAACCGGAAACGAGCGATCAGTATTGGCAACAGCATCAGGTTTGCGATCAACGCGGTAATCATGGCAAGACCGCAGAGCACGCCAAAGTAAATCGTCGGGATGAAGTTTGACAGCGCCAGGATCGAGAATCCCAGCACTACCGTGACCGATGTGTAGTACATGGCGCGCGCGATGCTGTTATGACAGCGTGCAATTGCTGCCCAGTAGTTGCGGTCCTGCAAAAACTCACCGCGAAATCGGTGAATATAGTGAATCGAGTCGTCGACGCCGATACCGATATTAATCGCCGCGATGGTGATGGTCATGATATCGAGCGGGATACCGATCCATCCCATCAAGCCGAGAATCAACCCGGCGGAAATGATGTTCGGCACCAGCGCCGCGAACGACAGGCGCACGGCCCTGAAGAGGACGATAAACATCAGCAGGATTGCGCAGAAAACCGCGCCCAGCGTCAGGATCTGCGATCGAAAAAGACTCTGCAACAGGTTGTTATAAAGCACCGCGATACCCGACACCGTGACCTGCTCTGGAGCGAGCTCGAAGTCGCCGGTCAGGTCATTGTAAATCTGCTCGATCAGTTCCTGGCGGCGTAACGTTTTGCTCGACTCGTAGAGGCGTATGCTGAATCTCAGCTGGTTGCCATCAGGCGACAGGTAGGGTGAAATCAGTGCCTTTTTAACGTCGTCCGGAAGACGCTTGTAGACTACCGCGAGCTTGAAGTCATTGTAGGGTCTGCCATTGTTGAGCGATTCCAGTAACTTCATCCCGGTATGAACCGAGAGTACCTTGCCGGTTTCGGGGAGCTTATCGAGGTACTCGTGTATTCTGGCAACTTCCCGCAAGCCGTCACGATTGAACCAGTAACTGCTCGACGTGATATCACCATCCCCAAATATCTCGTCCTCCGCAAGCACCTCGTCTGCCGGCGCATCGATGATCACGTCCATCGGGGTGGTGCCGCCGAGCTTGGTGTCGATCAGGGTCATGCCCTGGTAAATCTCGGTACTTTCCTTGTAGTAATCGATGAATCTATTCTCGACCGAAAGCCGGGGTATGCCGGTCAGGGCAATCAACGTGAGTAGCGCGAATATCAGCAGCGTCGCGCGGGTGCGATGCTGGATGAAATTGGCAATCGACGCGGTGACTTTGCCGGTCAGGTCCTTCTTGATACGCGTTTCCAGGCGCGGCAACAGCATCAGCGCGGCCGGGAACAGCGTGAACGCGAGCACAAAGGATACCGTGATGCCAATGACCATCATCCAGCCGAAGTCGATAACCGGTCGAATCCCGCTAACCAGTAAAGAACCGAAGGCGACCATGGTGGTGACGGCGGTGTAGAAGCTCGGGCTGAACTTGCTCTGGATGGTTTCGCTGACCAGTTCGTACTGGCTGGCCCCGGGCTTGATTGTTACCAGCTCGCGGTAACGCACGACCAGGTGGATAATCAACGATAGCGTGATGATCAACAGCAGCGAAATAAAATTCGATGACACCACCGTCACCGGCCATTGTGCCCAGCCCAGGTAACCCATCATGGTCATGGCGCTGGTCAGACACACCGCCAGCGGCAGTACCACCCAGCGCACGTGTTTAAACGACAGGGCAAGGATAACGACGATAAACAGGATGACACCAACCCCGAAAACTTTCAGGTCACTGCGGATGAACTCGATCGAATCCGACGTGATCATCGGCACCCCACCCAGAAACAGCGTTGCCTCGCCGCGATAGGCATCCAGGATTTCGCGCACCTCGACAATGGTTTGATCCAGTTTAATTTTCTGCGCCTGGTTCTCGATCTTTATTTGTGCTGTTAGCTGTTTGACACGCTCTGCCGCGTCCGGCATTACTCCTACCTTTTCGTACAGCTTGTCGCGGTTGTTGATCAGGTCGAGCAGGTGCTGGTTGGTCACCAGGTTGACCTGCATCGCCGTGGTATCGCCCTCGCTATTGACCAGCAGGTTTTCGTAGAGGGGGCTTTGACGCAGTTCCCGTTCGGCAAGCTGGATATCGACGTCGTCGCTTTCGAGGGTGCGCACCTTGCGGGAAATCTCCGCAAGCGTCATTGGCGGGCTATCCACCAGCGGCACGTCGAGCATGCTGATGACCGAATCGACCTGCTCAAGCTGGCTCAGCTCATCCCGCAGGCGGGTGATGTCGGCGATCACTTGTGGACTGAAAAGCGCCTGTTCCGGACTGTAGGTAACAATCAGGAAGTCATCTGACCCGTACTGCTCACGGATGCTGCGATAGGATTTGAGGCTGGCATCATTCTCAAGCACCAGCGAGTCAGCCGAGGCATCGAGCTCGAAGTCGGGGATATACAACAGGAAAAACGCGACCACGCTGATAATGACAATCAGCGTTGCCAACGGTTGTTTCAGAACCAGGCGGTTATAACCCGCAATAAATTTGTGCAGCATGGACCGGTTTCCTTACTTTGCAGCCTTGTACGCGTTTTCACTAAATCGACGATAACCCCATTGATACTGCTCCAGGGAAGAGCGTACCAACAGTTCGATTTGATCATTCATGTACTGGGCGCTGCCAACTTCGTCTTCGGCGAGACTTGTATGATCAAGTAACTGGATACGCAAACTAAAATTTCCGGGTGGCGAGCTGCGTTGCATACTGGCCAGGAACACGTCGCACTCCACCTTGCTGCACAGATTATGGACCAGGGTAGTCGTTGGTGCACTGACGCCAAAAAATTCTGCCTTGATTTTAGCCTTGCTTTTGGACGGCTGTTGATCGGGCAGGATCATGAGACTGTTGCCTTCCCGCAAACCGATGAGGAGCTTACGCAAACCGTGTATCTTGGTTGGAACCGGGATTCCGCCACTACGTGCACGTGCAGCCTTGACGAACTGATCCACCGCTTTGTTCCTGCGTCGTTTGTACATGATCATTGCATTGCAGTTATTCCCGAGCCAGATGACCAGGGTCTCCCAGCTGCCGAGATGGGGTGCCAGGATAATTCTGCCACGGGTGGATTGCTTAAACTCATCGCAGGTATCGATTGACGAAACCTGCGCTAAGATTTTTTCGACCGGCCAGCACCATACCGCGGCAAGTTCAGTCATTGCGTAACAGGTCTGACGAATCGATTCCTGGTACAGGGTTTTTTGTTCGGCTTCTCCGAGGCCAGTAAAACAAAGCGCAATATTTTCCCGCACCTGGCGTGAAAGCTGGTTTGTGGTATTGCGGACAAAAAACGCAATTACATCGGCCAGGCGATACTGAAAGCGCAGTGAAAAATGCGACAGTACCTCAAAAAAAAACTGGATGAACGGCTTGCGCAAGTTAACCCGATTGCTCGATCTTGGCCCAGCTATCGCGCAGCGTCATGGTGCGATTGAAGACCGGTTTATCGTTCGTTGAGTCATAGTCGCTGATGAAATAGCCCAATCGCTCGAACTGGTAGGCAATCGGATTGTCGGTCAGTTCAATGGCCGGTTCAAACTTGGCATTGTCCATGACGATATTGGAGTCGGGATTAAGGGCCTGGTGAAAATCTGCTGCCGCCCCCGGGTTTGGCGAGGTGAACAGGCGATCATAAAGATTGACCCGGGCATTGACGGCATGACGGGCGCTGACCCAGTGAATGGTTCCCCTGACCTTGCGTCCATCGGGGCTGCTGCCGCCGCGACTTTCAGGGTCGTAGGAACACACCAGCGATTCGATTTCGCCCGCCTCGTTTTTAATGACTTCTTTACAGGTAATGTAGTAAGCAAACCTTAGACGAACTTCGCGTCCAACACTGAGCCGGAAGAACTTTTTCGGCGCGTCTTCCATGAAGTCATCCCGTTCGATATATATTTCGCGTGAGAACGGAATCTCCCGGGTGCCGTAATCCGGATTCTGTGGATGATTAACGCCGGTGACCATCTCGGTTTGATCTTGAGGATAATTCTCGATGATGACTTTTAACGGATTGACCACCGCCATGCGGCGTTCGGCTCGTCTATTGAGGTCGTCCCGTAAGGCATTTTCAAGCACACCCATTTCGATTTGGCTGTCTTTTTTTGTGACGCCTATCATGCTGCAAAAAGTGACGATTGACTCCGGCGTGAAACCCCTGCGGCGCATGCCGGTAATGGTCAGCATACGCGGGTCGTCCCAGCCATTGACATGTTTATCAACCACCAGTTGATTAAGTTTACGTTTGCTGGTTAGTGAATATTCCAGCTGCAGGCGCGCAAATTCTGTCTGTTCAGGGCGGGAAGGGATATCGTTGATGAGTTTATCCAGGATCCAGTCGTATAAAGGACGGTGGTCTTCAAATTCCAGCGTGCACAGTGAGTGGGTGACGCCCTCAATCGCGTCAGACAGACCATGGGTGAAATCATAGAGCGGGTAGATACACCATTGATCGCCGGTATTGTGGTGGGTGACATGACGGATACGATAAATAATGGGGTCACGCATATTGATATTGCCCGACTGCATATCGATTTTAGCGCGTAACACATGCTTGCCATCGGTATATTCCCCGGCTTTCATGTCAGTAAAAATTTTCATATTTTCTTCGACACTGCGATTACGGTAAGGGCTGTCAACGCCGGGCTGCTTGAGAGTGCCGCGCTTAACACGTATTTCGTCGGCGCTCTGGCTGTCGACATAGGCGTCACCCTGTTTGATCAGGGTTAATGCATACTCGTAAAGCTGGTCGAAATAATCCGAAGCGAAGGGGTTGCTATGCCAGGTGAATCCTAGCCACTCGACATCACGACGGATCGAATTAACATATTCAACGCTTTCTTTTTCCGGGTTAGTGTCGTCGACGCGCAGGTTGCAAAAGCCGTCAAATTCACGTGCGACACCAAAATTCAGGCAGATCGATTTGGCATGGCCAATGTGAAGATAACCGTTTGGCTCCGGTGGAAACCGGGTGATAACCTTTTTGGTTTTTCCGCTTTTAATATCGGCGGCTATCATATCGCGAATAAAATTGGAGGCGTCGTTTTCGACACTGTTGGAATCAGACATGAAGTTGGCAACTAACCCTGAAAGGAATTGGAATATATTAACTGATCCGGACAAAAAGCTGAATCAGCGAATCGACTAAAATTAATGCTTTAACCATCAAACCCGGGTTACTTCCAGTGGCTGATTTTAGTTTTGATATCAGGCTTGGGTGATCTGGGCAGAGACTTATACTGTGTGCCGAGATAAACAAAACCGATAATCTCTTCGTTGTCTTCAAGCCCGAGAGCATTTTTCACATACTCATCGTAGGCATTGTCTCCTGTGAGCCAGATCGAGCCAAAGCCCATTGCGTTGCTGGCAAGTAAAATCGCATGGGCGGCACTGCCTGCGCAGAGCAATTGTTCGATCCTGGGTACCTTTGGTGACTCGATTAAAGAGGCGACAACCACTACGATGAGAGGGGCGCGTAAAGGCTTGTCCTTTTGTTTTTTAAGGTATGCATCGCTTACTTCGGGGTCGCGCCGCTTCACTGCCTCACCGAAAACTTCTGAGAGCTTCTGGCGAGCTTCGTCGCGTATAGTGTTAAAGCGGTAGGGTTGTTATCGGCCATGATCAGGTGCATACAGCGCCGTTTGCTGAATCTGTTGCAACTGAGGATACATAAGTTTGTCTTAAACTGTTAAATGCGCCCTATTATAGACAATGGGGGAGATTACCAAACATGTTAAATCGAATAATTCAGTTATTACTGATCACAGTCTTGATGAGCTGGTCACATTTTGCTGTCGCGGCCAATGGTCTGACGCATCATCCTTCTCCCTATCTTGCTATGCATGCTGATGATCCGGTTGACTGGCTAACCTGGAATGAAAATGTATTACAACAGGCGCGTCAGCAGAATAAACTGATTTTTGTATCCATAGGCTACTTTGCCTGCCACTGGTGTCACGTTATGCAACGTGAAAGCTATCAAAACGGTGATATTGCGGAAATTTTGAATGAGCATTTTATTTCGGTAAAAATTGATCGCGAACTGCGTCCCGAGCTGGACCGAAGGCTGATCGACTTCGTTGTCAGTGTTCGTGGCTCGGCAGGCTGGCCGTTGAATGTTTTTCTAACCCCGGATGGTTATCCGGTTACCGGCTTCACGTACCTGCCCGCCGAGACATTCAGCAGTGTGCTGCTGCAACTCCAGCAACAATGGTTAACACGCCGGGCCGAAGTCAGTCAGGCTGCGCAAAACTTTCATCTTGCTTCGCTTGCCGAAGCAGATGATCTATATGCGATAGAAGCCGCACAGGTAGATAAGAACCGGCTGGCGCAGGGGTTTATTTCGCAGGCCATGGCTGTGGCTGATGAACTGCAGGGTGGTTTTGGTGATACCAGCAAGTTCCCGCAGCATCCTCAGTTATCGTCTTTACTCGAACTGGTCGGTAGCGGTGTATCCGTGCCGGACGAGGTGGCGGAATTCATTCACCTCACACTTACTGAAATGGCAGGTCGACATTTGATCGATCACCTTTACGGCGGCTTTTTCCGCTATACCACCGACCCTGACTGGCAGACGCCGCATTATGAGAAAATGCTCTACGATAATGCGCAGATGGTTTTGCTGTATTTTCAGGCCGCGCAGCAATGGCCCGGCAGAGGCTACGGTGAAATAGCCGAAGCAACGCTGAACTTTATACTCGAAAATATGAGCCATCCCCGGGGCGGCTTTGTATCCAGCCTGTCGGCTGTCGATGTCAATAATCGTGAAGGTGGTCGGTATCTCTGGCACCCGCATGAACTCGCGAAAAAGTTAAGCAAGGAAGACTATGCATATATCAGCGAGCTGTGGCAGCTCAATGCTCGTGACGAAGCTGTTCTGTTGCAGGCATTAAGCGGTCCGCATGCCAGGGGTAATATCGATCGCAACAGCAGGATCAAGGCGCAGCTTCTGCTTGTCGACAAAACCCGTATGCCGG
>CALZHS010000113.1 GCA_945787265.1 uncultured Gammaproteobacteria bacterium
TAAAACTGACGCACAGACTCAATAAATCAGAGGCAATAAACAATCCAACTGCCACCCCTGCCGTCATGCCGGCCCACGAGCCGGCATCTATTCCAAAGCTGTCGGCAAAGTAAACCCGGGCTGTGCCCGGACAAAATTCATGAAGACCTTTTAATGGATTCCGCGGTCCGACGAATCGGCTTTCGCCGGAATGACAGGAAGTGGCCGAAGGGTGAAACTCAGTACAAGAATTCCAGTGTCTCCTTTGGAGAAAACTGAAACCCGGATCAAAACCAGTTTATTAAGTTACCGGCCACCACAATGCATTGATACCGGGTGGATTATTCCGGGGACAGTACGATATCGAAGCGCCCGAACATAATGGTTTCCCCATTAACGGTGGATTCTTCGAGGAAGACCGGCGTACCGTCTTCTTCGTAGACTTCCGTATCGCCCTCGAACACGATGTTCGTATCGAAATACTCCCAGCCGTCCTGGTAAACTTTGACATGAACAAACGGATCGCCGCAAAAATTACTCTCTGGCACGACCGATCCGAACTGGTAGCGACCCTTCGCATCGGTGGTCAGGGTGGTTTGATACTGCTCGATCCAGTCGCCGTCACCATCTGGTTGACGAATTTCAATATTGATGCCGGACAGTGGTGTACCGTCGAGACTGGTGACCCGGCCGCGAATATTCATGCGCTGGCCCGAGTCGCCCGGCTGCCACAGATCGGTCAGTTTCGGTTTCTTGTCCGCACCGGAAGACGGGGATTCGGAACTCGCGGCAGCCGTGAAGGAAACCAATAGCAGGTTGACGATCAGCATGCCGGTGGCAGCCTTCCAAGCGGTAAATTTCAATCCTTGTATTAACACCTTCAGGCCTCCCGGGTTGGGAAATAACACGAATATATTATTTCCCTCGTTAAGATAAATCAACGGTAGTGCCCGTGTGCCATTACCAATACGGCCCGGGCCGTTGCAAATCGACGTTAATTCTTTCTATACTCCGAACCCGTTGCACCCACTCGGGGCATGTTCGATCAGCTTCCGGCCCGGTTTCTGATTGCAACCCCTGATCCGGAATATAAGGAAGCGAAGCTATCGACATGAACCTGCTCGAACCACAGGACTGGAGTTTCCCGGTACCGGTTGTTTATGGTCCCGGTCGCTTGCGCGAGATTGCCGGGCTGTGCAAGGAGGCCGGTATGTCGAAACCGCTGCTGGTCACAGATCGCGGCAGCCGTGAGCTGCCGTTTATCGGCAGCATTATGCAAATGCTCAACGACGCGGGGCTGCAGTGTGATCTGTATGCCGGTATTTCACCCAATCCGCGCGACGATGAAATTGCCGCCGGTCGCGGCCTGTTCCGCCAGGGTGGCCACGACGGCATTATCGCGATCGGCGGTGGTAGCGGCATGGACGGCGGCAAGGCGATTGCAACCGTGGCCAATAATGACTTTGATCTGTGGGACTTCGAGTTTGAACAGACGCCGCCAAACATGAACGATCAGCTGCCGTTCCCGCCGTTAATCTGTATCCCGACCACCGCCGGTACCGGTGCCGAGACCGAGGGCACCGCGATGATTACCGATGTCGAGCGCGTGATGAAGTTTTGCACCTGGCATCCGCGGTTGAAACCGGCCTGCGCATTGCTCGATCCCGAAATCACTATCGGTCTGCCGCCGAACCTGACGGCCTGGACCGGCTGCGATGCGATGGTGCACGCGATCGAGGCGTACTGCGTACCGACCTTTCACCCGATGTGCGACGGCATCGCGCTCGAGGGCTTGCGCCTGATCAATACCTGGTTGCCCAGCGCGGTCGACGAACCCGGCAACCTCGAGGCGCGCGGTGGCATGCTCGCCGGCTCTTGCCTGGCGGGCATTGCTTTCCTGAAAGGGCTTGGCATGGTGCACGCAATCAGCCACATGGTCGGCGCAGAATATGACACCCATCATGGCCTGACCAACGCGGTCGTATTGCCGGCGGTGCTGCGTTTCAACACCAGTTCAATCGGCGACAAGCTGCCGCAGATGGCCAGGGCCATGGATCTCGAAGACAAGTCGTTCGATGCTTTCTACGCCGCGGTCTGCGCGTTGTTGGATCGCCTCGAGATTCCCAAAACTCTCGTCGATATCGGCGTTCCCACCGACTGCGCTGCGGCTATTGCCGCCAAGGCTATCCAGGACAGCGCCGCCGCGACCAATCCGCGCCAGGCCACGGTGGCTGAAATTCAGGGCATCGTCGAAACCGCGCTAACCGAAGGTCGTTAACCTGACACCTGTTGACCTGGGTACATGAAGCATCCCGTCATGCCGGCCCCGAGCCGGCATCTATTTTATCGGCTCCTCTAAAACCAGGCCTGGCTTTGTGCTCTTGACTATAGCGGCAACCTTAATCCTGGATTCCGGCCCTCACCGGAATGGCGGGAAGTGATCGAGGATCGACCCGGCTAGTAGGGCACAGGGATTTAGAACGGAAGGTAACAAAGGTCACCCGTCAGGCCCTACTTGCAAATCGAGAGATCCTGAAATTCTGCTCTGGTTTCATTGTCACGATGCTCGAGCACGATGGTTTCAAATTCATTTAAATCCCACATAAAGGCGATACTGACATTTCCCCAATTCCCGGTTTCCCAGTTATCTGATTTGGAATCCAGCCGTTTGGGTTTGCCATACCTCTTTTCGAATTTTTGTTTTGTTTCCATGAACACCGTACGCGAATCCGCCAGTTTGAATTGCATTAAGTACAGTTTATGAGGTTTGGAACAATAGATTAGATTGTATTTTGATTTGTTATCTTCAGGGCCGGCATACGTCTGCGTTGCGCCGTCAGTTACAACGAAAGACTCTTTATCAGTCAAGTATCTTACGACATCGAAACGGCTCATACCGCTTTGAAAGCCAAACGCAATCCACGCCTTGCCCTGGCTGGACATAACCAACATGGCTATCAGTAAGAGTATTTTTAACCGCTTACTGCCGCGCAACAGTTGCATCGAGATAGGCGCCTCTTATTCTGATCTCAACCGGATCACGGCTTCTTGACCTGCTGCCGATAGCTAGATTGAACGAGGAAAGTTCACGAATCTGCTTTGATAATCGCCGTGCATTGCGAACCATCGTCGTTGCCATCTTCGAGGGCACACAGGCTCAGGTCGTCAAAATAGACCCCCTGGGATGTGTCGGAGCCCGAGAAGTCGACGTAAAGCGTGAAGGCCTGAACGGTCGCGGTGCCCGCGGGCGCGGTCGCGATGCCGGTATCCAGGAAAATCCATTCGCCTGCGGGCGTCTGGCTGGTCACTTTGTTCGAAGTTTTGGCCAGTGGGGTTTTGTTGCCGGCAGTCTCGGCCGTTCCCAGGTCTTTGCCGAGCGCGTCGAAGAACGACACCTGGACGATTCCGAAAGCTGGCGCTCCCCGGAGCGCAGTGTTTGCTGCTCCAAACCCGGTTAACCGCCACCGCGAACCAGGTGCGGCTGTAAACTCTTGAAAGCTGCCGGAAACGGTTCCAACGAAATAGGGTGGATACGGCACGCTCCGACTGAAGCCCCAGTTGAACATGGACTGGCTGCCGCTGCGCGCTTTATCCGTCGAAAACATACTTTCATCAAACAGAATCCAGCCGCCCTGGTCGGGCGGCAGCCGCAGCTCGAAGCTCGCGTCCCTGAGGGGATTGTTGTCGTTTGCAAGGGCCACCGGGGGAGTGGCGATGAGCAATGTTGTAATAATAGCGGTGCAAAAAACTATTGTTTTTTTCTTCATGAATTGCCCCTCTTTGGGTGGAATGCAGCAAGAATAAGCGCCATTTTAATTTCTGTCTAGCGGTGTCTAGCCGTCGTTTACCATGAGTGGTCGGCCGCTTTGCTGCCGCAACGCCGCTAGTCGAGGGAGGCGGGAATGGATGTCTTTTGACCTGGTAACCTGTTATCGATTTGTCGGTGACAGGCCGCTTCTGGATTTTCTGGAGTCCGGTAAAAATGCGTTCCAGTTTCTGCCTTAGGGAAATTCACACAAGTTCGCTAGAATGAAATGCCAGCTTTCCACGGAAACGCGAACTGACATAATCGAAAAAATTCATAACGAGGTGCAATGAATAAAACGGTCATTGATGACTGGTACCAGGTTACCCGCGTATCGAAAGACATCAGTCTTATTCGGGAAAAGTACGTGGCAGCCTGGTTGCGTTGCAACATCTGGCACCTGCGCGGTAAAAACTACGACCTCTTGATCGATTCCGGAATGGGATTAAGACCCTTGAAACAGGAAATCGCGATCCTCAGCGAAAAACCGGTTACCTTGATATCGACGCATTGCCATTTCGATCATATTGGAGGTGCACATGAGTTTGAGTGTCGTCTTGGTCACCAGCTCGAGGCAGCGCTGCATAGTAAACCCAACTATGCTAACTCCGGAATCGCCGAATTTGTACGCGCGGAAACTTTCCTGGCCTTGCCCGACCGGGAATTCCAGTATGAAAACTACCGGGTTAAACCCGCGCCATTAACCGGTTATCTTGATGAAGGTGACGTTATCGATCTGGGAGACCGGGTGCTCCAGGTGCTGCACTTACCGGGGCATTCGCCGGGTTCGATTGCGCTTTATGAAATGAAGACCAGGACCTTGTTCAGCGGTGATGCGATTTACGATGGCCAGTTATTCGATACCGTTTATCACTCGGATAAAGCGATCTATCGAGAAAGTTTGCGGCGTTTACGCGAGCTCGATGTTGAAACCGTTCATGGTGGACACTATGAATCATTTGGGCGGCAACGCATGATTGAGATCATCGACGACTACCTGGCGGGCAGGGGTGCCATGGGCGACGCTGGCGCCTGGGTTGCCAGCCAGTTGAAGAAATGACATGAATCAGATAAAACCTGGATTACCGCAAGGTTTCGAGATGGGTTCAAACCGCGAGCCGCTCTACAAGCGACTGCCAACCCACGATGAAAATGGCCAGTTTCTGAGCGATTTCATGTTGTTGATACCGGGATTGAAGCATCGAACCGGGCAACATTTGAAAATTCGTCTGGAAACAATTCATGCCGTTCTGGCAGGCCACGATGACGTGGTATTTGCAGATTTAAATGCCCCGCTTAGCCTGCTGTGGGTCTCGGTCAAGGCGCGTCACGGAGTTATTAACGAACTGGTGGCCGAGATTCGGCTGCATATCCCGGAAGCCAGGTTAGTGGGTCACCCGGCGTTCGGTAATATGCGTGGGGATGCCGATCAAAAGGTAATTAAGGGGAGTGCCTAGAGAACTCTGGCCTTTGCGGGTTTTTCTACTTTAGTGCCTCTCTCAAGGCCGCTATGTGCTCCGGCCCCAGGCCGCAGCAGCCTCCGACCATACGCACGCCACTGTCCACCCAGGTTTGCGCGATTTGCGCGAGTTTTTCGGGTTCGACGATATCGATAAATTGCCAGTTGGGCATCGTGAAATAGCCGGATTCAGGATAGATGCCGATTGGCCCTTTCCAGTGCCGTTTGACGATGGCAAGTGCCTCTTCGACGTCCGTAATCGGAGTGTGCATGATGTTCATCATCATTGCCGTGTAGCCGGACAGCGCTATAACGAGATTTTCAAATTCAAGCGCGGCGTCATCGAAAACCGATAACGTCGAGCATTCCGGAAATTTTTTAGCGCTCATGCCGATCCACAGCGGTAATCCAAGTTCCCGGATCGCATCGATAACGGCGACCGAAAACTCGATTTGCTCGCACATCTCAAGCGCCAACAAGTCAACCCCGGCTTCGGCCAGGATCTCAGCCTGCTCTCGCGCCGAACGACCTACTGCTTCCGGTTGGCACCATCGAGGGTCGTCGGCGGGCGCCCATTCGCAGATTGAACCTGCAACGGCGACCGGCCCGTTAGCCAGGTTATCGCGAGCCGTTTTTGCCAGCCTCACCGCTTCGGTATTGATGATCCCGACGAGGTCGCCGTAACCTGCCGGTTCGAGCATGTGTCGTGCGGCGGCGAAGGTATTCGCAATAATGACTTCCGCGCCGGCCTGAATAAAAGCCTCGTGTGCGCGGATAACGGCTTCGGGGTGCGATAAAACCGCACGACCACTCCAGACTTTACCGTCCATTGGAACACCGCTTCGTTGTAGTTGCGTACCCATGCCGCCGTCGATAATGACCGGCGCCGCGCCA
>CALZHS010000114.1 GCA_945787265.1 uncultured Gammaproteobacteria bacterium
GTCTTTAAGCACTTCGGCAATTCTCGACTTCTGCTTGGACGCGGGCATTATTACGTTGACCTTGTTCGCCTTTTGCGCATTGCGCACGCGAGTCAGCATATCTGCAATTGGATCTTGTAAACTCATCTCTGTCCTCTTACCAGCTAGCCTTGACCAGGCCCGGGATATCACCGCGCATTGCGGCCTCACGGATCTTGTTACGGCACAGCCCAAATTTACGGTAAACACCATGGGGTCTTCCGGTGACGCGACAGCGATTTTGCCTGCGCACCGCGGAGGAATCACGCGGCAGCTTCTGCAGCTTTTCGACCGCGGCCATCTTTTCGTCATAGGTCGACTCGTTGCTGACGATAGTCGCCTTCAACTCACTGCGTTTTTGAGCGTATTTCGCCACCAGGCGGCTGCGCTTCAACTCACGCTGTACCATGGAATTTTTTGCCATAATCTAAACTCGTCTAACCTCTAAAAGGAAACTGGAAAGCCGCCAGCAGAGCGCGCCCTTCATCATCGCTACGCGCGGTGGTGGTAATGCTGACGTTAAGTCCGCGCAGCTTGTCAATCTTGTCATAATCGATTTCCGGGAAGGCGATCTGTTCGGTAATCCCCAGGTTATAATTTCCCTGGCCATCGAACGCTTTTGGGCTCAGGCCACGGAAATCGCGAATTCGCGGTATCGAAAAGTTAATCAGTCGATCGAGAAATTCATACATCTTGTCGCGGCGCAGCGTCACCTTGCATCCGATGGGCATATCCTCGCGAATCTTGAAGCCCGCGATTGCTTTGCGGGCAAGGGTCACCACCGGTTTCTGGCCGGCGATCAAGGTCAGGTCTTCGACTGCATTGTCGATGATCTTCTTATCCTGCGAGGCTTCGCCGACACCCATGTTGAGGGTTATCTTGCTGATGCGCGGGATCTCCATCGCTGACTTGTAGGAGAACCTGGCCTGCAGGTCCTGCATGACGTTATCGCGGTAATGTTGTTCTAATCTGGTCATTGCCTGTTCCTAATTAACAATATCCTAAATATCCACGACTTCGCCGTTAGATTTGAAGTAACGGACCTTGCGATCGTCTTCCAGGGTTTTGAAACCGACCCGATCGCCTTTCTGGGTATGCGGATTGAAAAGCATTACATTGGAAATCTGAATCGGCGATTCCTGGTCGATAATGCCCCCGGTTTCACCACTACGCGGGTTACCCTTGACATGCTTCTTCACCATGTTGACGTTTTCCACCAACAGGCGATTTTCATCAACCCGCTTGAGAACGTTGCCGCGCTGCCCTTTACTGCGGCCCGCGATCACGATTACTTCGTCGCCTTTTTTAATCTTTTGCATAACTCTAAATCCTGCCGACTACAGCACTTCCGGTGCCAGCGAAATAATCTTCATGAACTTTTCGCCGCGCAGCTCACGGGTTACCGGGCCAAAAATACGGGTACCGATCGGCTGCAGGTTGTTGTTCAGAATAACCGCCGCGTTGCCGTCGAATTTAATCGCGGAACCGTCACGACGACGCACGCCCTGCGCGGTACGCACCACGACGGCGTTGTAAACTTCGCCTTTCTTGACCTTGCCGCGCGGGATCGCATCCTTGATACTGACCTTGATGATATCGCCAATCGCTGCATAGCGGCGCTTGGAACCCCCGAGCACCTTGATGCACTGCACCTTGCGCGCACCGCTGTTGTCCGCGGCGTTTAAAACTGTTTGCATTTGAATCATAGCTGGTTACCTGCGCGCTCTAGTTAGCCTTCTCAACAACCTTTACCAGTTTCCAGGACTTGGTCTTGGAAATGGGCCGACATTCGGAAATCTGAACGGTGTCGCCAACGGCGCATTCATTGTTTTCATCATGAATGTGGAACTTGGTCGATTTCTTCATGAACTTGCCGTAGATCGGGTGCTTTACTCTGCGCTCAATCATAACCACCGCCGATTTGTCCATCTTGTCGCTGACAACCGCACCGGTTTGAATTCTTAATACCTTTTCACTCATGACTCTTTAGCACCACGGTTTTCGTTCATTATGGTTTTTACGCGCGCAATATCCTTGCGCACCTTGGTAACACGGTCACTGCGCACACCATCCGGATTGATGCCCTGTTGCATGCGCAGGTTAAACTGCTCGCGCCGCAGCGCCAGCAACTCTTCACGCAACTCTTTTTCAGATTTCCCACGCAGTTCTGCAGCATTCATCACATTACGGTCCTGGAAACAAATGTTGTCTTAAACGGAAGCTTGGCGGCAGCCAGGCGAAATGCTTCGCGAGCGATTGTTTCAGTTACGCCTTCCATTTCGTAGAGCATACGCCCCGGCTGGATTTTGCAAACCCAGTACTCGACGTTACCCTTACCCTTACCCATGCGCACCTCAAGCGGTTTCTTCGATACCGGCACGTCCGGGAAGACGCGAATCCAGATCTTGCCACCACGCTTGATATGGCGTGTCATCGCGCGCCGCGCCGCCTCTATCTGACGGGCAGTTATTCGGCCGCGCTCAACCGCCTTGAGGCCATATTCACCAAAGCTGACTTTACCACCAGAAGTCGCGAGACCGCGGTTGCGACCTTTAAACTGCTTGCGGAACTTTGTTCTTTTAGGCTGTAACATAACTTGATTCTCTTACTTGGCCGCGGGCTTGTTAGCCTCGTTCTTGGTTTCAAGATCGAAAACTTCGCCCTTGTAAATCCAGACCTTGACACCCAGGATGCCGTAAGTAGTCAGGGCTTCGGCAAAACCGTAATCGACGTCTGCCCGCAGGGTATGCAGTGGTACCCGGCCTTCGCGATACCATTCGCTACGTGCAATTTCGGCACCGTTTAAACGGCCTGCTACATTGATCTTGATGCCTTCGGCGCCGATACGCATCGCGTTGGTTACCGAGCGGCGCATCGCCCGACGAAACATCACGCGACGTTCCAGCTGCGAGGCAACACCCTCGGCTACCAGCTGGGCATCCAGCTCCGGCTTGCGGATTTCTTCGATATTGATTTTGACGTTGTTCAGATGTGCTGCGACCAGCGATGCCACCTCGATACGCAGTCTTTCGATATCTTCGCCTTTCTTGCCGATGATGATGCCCGGGCGTGCCGTATGGATCGTCACCGCGACCGATTTTGCCGGACGCGAAATCTGGATACGACTGACCGCCGCCTGCGCCAGCTTCTTTTTCAGGAAATCACGGATTTTCAGATCTTCATCAAGAAAATCGGCAAACTGCGAAGTATCCGCATACCATTTCGAGGTCCAGTCGGTCGCAATCCCGAGTCGGAAACCTGTTGGATGAACTTTTTGTCCCATGCTGGCCTCTTTAACTGTCTGCAACCGTCACGGTAATGTGACTGGTACGCTTTAAAATTCTATTGCCACGTCCCTTGGCACGTGCACGCATGCGCTTCATGCTGGGCCCCTGGTCGACGTAAATCGAAGCAACCTTCAATTCATCGATATCGGCGCCGTCGTTATGTTCGGCGTTGGCGATGGCCGACTCGAGCACCTTGCGCACCATGACCGCGGCTTTCTTGTTACTGAAAGTCAGCAGGGTCAGCGCTTTTTCAACCTGCAATCCGCGCACCTGGTCCGCGACCAGGCGGCATTTCTGCGGCGAGATTTTAGCGTGACGATGTTTAGCACTGGTTTCCATGTCCGTTACCTATCTCTTGGCTTTCTTGTCGACGATATGGCCGCGGTAGGTGCGCGTCAGCGAAAATTCGCCGAGCTTGTGGCCGACCATATTCTCGTTAATCAGTACCGGCACGTGCTGCCGTCCATTATGAATCGCGATGGTCAAACCTACCATTTCCGGGACAATCATCGAGCGCCGCGACCAGGTTTTGATCGGTCGTTTATTATTGGTTGCGACCGCATTCTGCACCTTACTCATCAGGTGCTGATCGATAAACGGTCCTTTTCTCAGTGAGCGTGGCATCTACAATTACCTCTTATTTCGACGGCGCAGGATCAGATTGTCGGTGCGCTTGTTCGAACGTGTCTTGAATCCCTTGGCCGGCGTACCCCACGGAGATACCGGGTGGCGCCCGCCCGAAGTACGGCCCTCGCCACCACCATGGGGATGATCTACCGGGTTCATCGCCACACCGCGGACGGTCGGACGAATACCGCGCCAGCGTGAGGCACCCGCCTTGCCCAGTGAACGCAGGCTGTGTTCGCCGTTACCAACCTCGCCGATCACGGCACGGCAGTCGGCCAGCACTTTACGCATTTCACCCGAGCGCAGGCGTAACGTGGCGTAGGCGCCTTCGCGTGCAACGAACTGTGCCGAGGTGCCCGCGGAACGTGCCAACTGGGCGCCTTTGCCCGGCTTCAGCTCGATACAGTGCACCACCGATCCCACCGGGATGCTGCGCAGGGGCAGGCAATTTCCGTTCTTGATGCCCGCGTCTTCGCCAGAGCGCAGCCTGGCGCCCGCGGCAATGCCCCTGGGGGCGATAATGTAGCGACGTTCACCGTCCGTGTACTTCAGCAGCGCAATGTGAGCGCTGCGGTTGGGATCGTATTCGATACGCTCGACAATCGCGTCGATTCCATCCTTGTTGCGCTTGAAGTCGATCATGCGGTAGCGCTGCTTGTGGCCACCACCCGTGTGCCGTGACGTAATCCGTCCGGCATTGTTGCGACCACCGGTCTTGGATTTCTTTTCGATCAATCCGGCAAATGGCTTACCCTTGTGCAATCCCGGTGTCTTTACCGAGACAACGAAGCGGCGGCCGGGTGAAGTAGGTTTTGCTTTAATCAGCGCCATGATGCTTAACCACCTATGGATGCAAGGTCAATCTCGTGACCCTGTTCGAGTGAAACGTATGCTTTTTTCCAATCCGAGCGCTTGCCGCGTCGCAGGCCCTGGCGCTTGGTTTTGCCCTTCATGTTTACCGTGCGCACGTTGGCCACCTTGACGTTGAACAGTTGCTCGACGGCAGCCTTGATTTCAGCCTTTTTGGCGTCGTTGGCAACCTGGAATACGGCCTGGTTGGCGCTATCACCCAGCACCGCGGATTTCTCCGAAATGTGCGGTGTTTTCAGTATCTGGAAAATTCTTTCCTGGTTCATGACAAACGCTCCTCGAGTTTCTTCAGCGCGGCTTCGTCAATGACAATCTTTTCCTGCCTGACCAGGCTGACCGGGTCGACAATCGCGATATCCATCACGTGGATATTGGGGATATTGCGTGCGGCAAGGTAAACCGCTGAATCCAGGCCATCGGTCAACACCAGCGCATCATCAACACCCAGTTCCCGAAGACGCGCCTGCATTTGCCGGGTTTTCGGCTCGGTGATGCCAAGCTTGTCGATCAGGATCACGCGATCCTGGCGTACCAGTTCGGACACCAGACTGCGCATGCCGACGCGGTACATTTTCTTGTTCAGCTTCTTGCTGTAGTCGCGCGGAGTCGCGGCGAAGGTTACGCCACCCGAACGCCAGATCGGGCTGCGAATAGTACCTGCACGCGCTCGACCAGTTCCTTTTTGTCGCCAGGGCTTGGCGCCACCACCCCTGACCTGTGAACGGGTTTTCTGTGCCTTGGTACCGGCACGAGCGGATGCCATGTATGAAACCACCAGCTGGTGAACCAGCGTTTCATTGAAGCTGGCCGCAAAGGCAGCGTCGGAAACGGATACCTTTTTCTTCGAATTATGAATCGCGATGTCCATTTTTTAATTCTCTTTAAGCCTGGTTCTGGATGGCTGCGTTATTGTTGTTTCGAGGCAGGACGAATGATCACGTCACCGCTTTTCGCACCCGGCACCGCACCCTTGATCAACAACAGATTACGCTCGGCATCGACACGGACGACTTCGAGGTTCTGGGTAGTGGTATTTTCCGCACCCATGTGACCCGACATCTTCTTGCCCTTGAAAACGCGACCGGGGGTCTGGTTTTGTCCAATGGAACCGTTGGCCCGGTGTGAAATCGAGTTACCGTGAGTCGCGTCCTGCATGCTGAAATTATGGCGTTTCACTCCACCCTGAAAGCCTTTCCCCTTCGACACACCGCAAACGTCAACAATCTGGCCCTGCTCGAACAGGTCGACCTTGAACTCGGAGCCGAGCTCGATTTCGTCTACCGAATCGACGCGAAATTCCCAGGCGCCACGCCCGGCC
>CALZHS010000115.1 GCA_945787265.1 uncultured Gammaproteobacteria bacterium
AACGGCAGGCTGCTCAAAGACAAGTCGATTCTGTCCTCTTTCTACCGAGCCGTCCGAGATATCTGGAAGGCGGACCAGTTTCCGGCTCTTTTCCTGTTTCTGGACCTGCCGCCTCGTTCGGTGGATGTCAACGTCCACCCTCAGAAGGCAGAAGTCCGGTTCAGGGACGGCGAAGTGCTGGGCGATGTATATCGCTCGGTGCGCCGCGCACTCGAGGCGGGTCAGGGTGAGCTGGTGGCGCCGGTAAGGGTAGAGCGCAATGCAACCATCGGTGCCGGTTCGACCATTACCAGGGATGCCCCGGCCGACCGGCTTACCCTGTCACGCACGAAACAGGTTACCATTAGCGGTTGGTCTAAACCGACGAAGAAGGGGGATAGCTAGCCCATGTGTGGAATCGTAGGCGCATTGGCGCAACGCAACGTAAGCTCGATACTGCTCGAGGGTTTGTATCGACTCGAGTACCGCGGGTATGACTCCGCCGGCATGGCGCTTATAGAAAACCATAAGCTGTCGCGATTCCGTGCACTCGGCAAGGTCAGTGAGCTTGAAACACGGATGTCGGTTGAACAACCAGGACATATCGGTATCGCGCATACGCGCTGGGCCACCCACGGTGTGCCCTCCGAGACCAATGCCCATCCACACTTTTCCAACGACCGCGTCGCGGTTGTCCACAATGGGATTATCGAGAATTACAAAACCATTCGTGAGCGTTTGCTTAAGGCGGGATACGAGTTCAGTTCAGAAACCGACAGTGAAGTCGTCGCGCATTTGATCGACAGTTATTTCAAGGACGACATTTTCGAAGCCGTGAAAAAAGCGGTTGATGACCTCGAAGGCGCATTTGCGCTCGGCATTATCGCCGTCGATGATCCGCAAACGCTTGTCGCCTGTCGTCGCGGCAACCCGTTGGTGGTGGGCGTGGGTATCAAGGAAAATTTTGTTGCATCCGATGTATCTGCGTTGTTGCCGGTGACTAATCGGTTCGTTTATCTCGAAGAGGGTGACTACGTCGTTCTGCATAACAGTGACTACCAGGTCTACGACGCGTCGGGTAAGCCCAGACAGCATGATGTAAAGATCAGTGAGTTGAATAGCGACTCGGCCAACAAGGGTGAGTATCGTCATTACATGCTCAAGGAAATTCACGAGCAGGGGCGGGCGATCGCCGAATGCCTGGAAGGCCGTATTAGCGACAAGACCGTGCTCGATTCGATTTTTGGTTACGACGCCGATGCAATTTTTGAGCGCGTCGAGAATGTTCAGATCATTGCCTGCGGCACCAGCTATCACGCCGGAATTGTCGCCCGCTACTGGATCGAGTCGCTGCTGGATATACCCTGCCAGGTCGAAGTCGCGAGCGAGTTCCGTTATCGCAAGGCGGTAGTTCCCAGGAACACTCTATTTTTAACCCTGTCGCAGTCCGGTGAAACTGCCGATACGCTTTCGGCACTGCGCAGCCTTGAGTCAAAAAATTACTGTGGCTCGTTGAGCATTTGCAATGCGCCGGAATCTTCATTGGTACGCGAGTCGGACCTGGTCATGATGACCCGCGCCGGGCCTGAAATCGGGGTTGCGTCGACCAAGGCTTTCACCACGCAACTGGTAGCCATGCTGTTATTTGTCGCAGCTCTCGGCAAGCGCCAAAAGCGCCTTGACGATAAAATCATCGCTGCCATTATCGGCGAACTGACTGCCTTGCCCGCGCAGGTTGAAAAATTACTCGGGCTCGATGCGCAGATCGAAAGCATCGCCGAGGATTTTGTCGATAAAGAGCACGCGCTGTTTCTCGGCCGCGGTGAACATCACGCCATCGCGATGGAAGGCGCGCTCAAGCTCAAGGAAATTTCCTATATTCATGCCGAGGCCTATCCTGCCGGTGAACTCAAGCATGGACCATTAGCCCTGGTCGATGCCGAGATGCCGGTGATCGTGGTGGCGCCAAATGATGATCTGCTCGAGAAGTTGCACTCCAATATGCAGGAGGTCAAGGCCCGTGGCGGCAAGCTTTACGTATTCGCCCACCGAGGCGCACACCTTGAATCCGATTCTGACGATGTCGTCATCGAGATGGATTGCGACACCAACTGGGTGACCCCGATCCTGTCGACGATTCCGCTGCAGTTATTAAGCTATCACGTCGCGGTATTACGCGGTACCGATGTCGATCAGCCGCGCAATCTCGCCAAATCGGTTACTGTTGAATAACGCTGGCAGCACTCGCTCCGGGCCCGGAATTGGGGCCACTGCCATCACCCCGTTGCTGCTATCGATACTGCTGTCTCTGGTCGGCTGTAGCGCGAGCCAGCAGCGACCGATCCCGGTCGACAGGCCGCAGACCGCATGCGTCGACCCGCGTCCGCAGATATGCACCATGGATTACACCCCCGTCTGCGCCGAGCTTAGAGATGGTAAATTGAAAACCCATTCCAACGCCTGCTCGGCCTGCGCCGACGTGAACGTGGTTTCATATCGCCTAGATCCTTGTGTTGCCGAGTCTTAGTGCATTGCCGATAACCGACACCGAGCTCAGGCTCATTGCGGCGGCGGCAATCATGGGCGATAGTAGTAACCCGAAGATCGGGTACAGTACACCGGCCGCGACGGGAACACCCATCGAGTTGTAAACAAAAGCGAAGAACAGGTTCTGGCGGATATTTCGCATCGTCGCGCGGCTCAGGCGCCGCGCCCGCACGATACCACGCAGGTCACCCTTGACCAGCGTGACACCGGCGCTTTCCATCGCAACATCGGTACCGGTACCCATGGCGATACCGACATGGGATTGCGCCAGGGCAGGCGCATCGTTGATGCCGTCGCCGGCCATCGCAACGATGCGGCCCTCGGCCTGCAACTTTTTGATGATCTCGGCCTTTTGCTGCGGTGAAACCTCGGCCTCGACGCGATCAATGCCAAGCGGGCCGGCGATCGCGTTGGCGGTGATCCCGTTATCCCCGGTCAGCATCACGATATCAACCCCCTCGGCATGCAGGTCACGTATGGCCTCCGGGGTTGATCCCTTAACGGGATCGGCCACGCTCAGCAATCCGGCAGCTTTGCCGTCGATAGCAACAAACATGACCGTCTGTCCCTGGTCACGTCCGGTCTCGGCAATTGAGGGTAATTCCCCGGCATCAATCGAAAGGGATTGCAGTAACTTTAAATTTCCCAGTGCAACCTGGTGTTCGCCGACGCTGCCGGTGACGCCTTCGCCGGTCATCGAATCAAAGTTTGCGACCGTTCTGAGATCGATTTTTCGCTCCCTCGCGCCTTCAACAATGGCAGTAGCCAACGGATGTTCGCTGGCACGCTCGAGACTGGCGGCAAGCTGCAGCAGGCTGTTTTCGTCATAATCACCGCAAGGCTGTACCGATACCAGTCGCGGTTTGCCCTCAGTCAGGGTGCCGGTTTTATCCACCACGAGCGTATCGACTTTCTCCAGGACTTCGAGTGCTTCGGCGTTCTTGATTAGCACGCCCATGGTGGCACCTTTGCCGGTGCCTACCATGATCGACATGGGTGTGGCGAGGCCCAGCGCACAGGGGCAGGCGATAATGAGAACCGCAACCGAGTTGATGATGGCATACGCGAGTCGGGGTTCGGGACCGACCAGTCCCCAGGCGATCAGGGTAATGACCGCAACCGCTACCACGGCTGGTACGAAATACCCGGCCACGACGTCGGCCAGTTTTTGTATCGGAGCACGTGAGCGCTGTGCCTCGCTGACCATTGTCACAATTTGTGCGAGCAAGGTTTCGGCACCCACTCTTTCTGCCCGCATCAACAGGCTGCCGGTGCCATTAACGGTTGCGCCAATCACGACGTCACCCGCAACTTTCTCTACCGGGATCGGTTCGCCGGTAACCATGGACTCATCCACGGCGCTGTTGCCGCTGCTGACAATGCCGTCCACGGGTATTTTCTCCCCGGGCCTGACGCGCAGTATGTCCCCGGGTTTGACAAGCTCCAGAGCGATATCTTCTTCGTTTCCATCTGCATGCACGATGCGGGCGGTGTTCGGAGCGAGCCCCAACAGCAACTTGAGCGCGGCGTTGGTATGGCTGCGCGCGCGTAACTCGAGCACCTGGCCGAGCAGTACCAGGGTTGTAATCACGGCAGCGGCCTCGAAATAAACCGGAATCGTGCCGTTGCTATGCATCATATCAACCGGAAAAATACCGGGTAACAACAATGCAACCACGCTGTAACTCCAGGCAACGCCGACACCAATCGCGATCAGCGTAAACATGTTGAGATTCCGGGTCCGCAGCGACAGCCAGCCACGTTGGAAAAAAGGCCAGCCACACCACAGCACAACCGGGGTTGCGAGTACGAACTGGATCCATTGCGCTGTCTTCATCGACAGGCCCGGTGGCAACATTGCGGGTGCCAGGTCGGCCACCATCGCCAGCACAAAAACCGGCAAGGCGAGCGACAGGCCGAGCCAGAAACGCCGGCTCATGTCGATCAGCTCTTCATTCTTCTCTTCGATCTCGATAGTGCGGGATTCCAGAGCCATGCCACATTTGGGGCAACTGCCGGGATGGTCCTGTACGATCTCGGGGTGCATCGGGCAGGTATATTCAATTCGCGTGGACCGCAACGGGGTGCCTGCCGGTTCCAGCGCCATGCCGCATATCGGGCAGCTACCGGGGTGATCTTGTTCGATTTCAGGATCCATCGGACAAATGTATAAACTCGCATCGGCAACCGGATTAGTGATAGCAGGCCTGTCCGGGTTCAGATAGAAATTCGGGTCGTTGCCGAACTTTTGTGCGCAGCCCTGGCAACAGAAAAAATAATCAGTGCCTTTATACCGAACCGAGAATTCGCTTTCGGTTGACACTTTCATACCGCAAACCGGATCGTACAAATCGGTTGAAATATAATTTTCGGCGGTGCCTTGCATCGGTTTCTCAAGATTTGAAGGGGCAATGAAATAGATTATAAAGCCTGTAGTAACTACAGACACAAGGATTGAGCCCCAAGCTTATGCTGTGGTCGCGTCGTAGCTGTTCGATTGAACGGTACATCGAAATCGGTGTTGTTCCAGTCCAAAAAAAAACCCCGCCGAAGCGGGGTAGACGTGAGGAAAATCGAATAGTGATTTAACTGCAGGTTATGGCACCTGGAGTAGAATTATTTGACGTTATAGATAAATTCCTGGATCTTGGTCGCGTCAATCAACGTGTTCCAGCTTCTTGCGCCAGAATCAACGATTCGCTGGTTCCATTTTTTAATACGCTTACGGTAGACTTCCGGATTGGCGCTGTCGTCGGTGAGCTTGATGACATTCATGGCAGCGATGTCGATGCCGTCAAATTCATCCTCGGCAAATTTTCGGACCACACCCGACGGCAGTTCCTCTTTCATATCGCTAAAGACGAACATCACCTGGGTACCGGATTTGGTCGCTTTTAGATAATCAGAGCAAAGCATTAAAGCGCCACTGATATCGGTAAGTCGGGACTTGGCATTACCCCTGCCAAATTTGTCCAGTGTTTTTGCAATTGCCAGTTTTTGAGTGTTGGCTTTTGTGGGCCTGTAATCCAGGGTCAGTTTTGTCACCAGATTTTCTTCCGCGTAGCTGTTACTGTCGATCTTGACAAAGAACAGGCTATCGCCAGGAATCATTTCGGGTATGATGCCGGCCTTGATGATATTGGCCACGTTTGCCTTCTCACCGGCGTAAGTGCCGGATATATCCACCAATGCACAGAATGATGTTTCATATTCTTTACTGTCGGTGCAGGCTGAAACAACGACTGATACCGATAGCGCGAGCAGAATACGGTTTATTATTTTTTCCATTGTATTCTCCCAGCTTAGCTTGCGCTGACCTGTTTCCCGCTAATCAGATTAGCGATCTGCACGGGGATAATGATGTAGATGTCAAACACGTGCACCAATATATTAAAGAATCCCTCGATTAGATAAGCGATCATGTTAGCCAGATGGCAGAGCAAGGTGATGAATACGGTATACATCTTGGCGAATGCATGTTGGCTGGCCTCGATAAACATTTCCAGTGGTATCGCGATTACCGCCAGAATCCATGGCAGCACAAAGCCGAGCATTGCTTGTCCAATCACAGTA
>CALZHS010000116.1 GCA_945787265.1 uncultured Gammaproteobacteria bacterium
CGAGCCCCTGTGCGGCGTTAACCGTGATGACATCGGTATCGGTTGGCACC
Source organism: uncultured Gammaproteobacteria bacterium (assembly GCA_945787265.1). Classification (GTDB taxonomy): domain Bacteria; phylum Pseudomonadota; class Gammaproteobacteria. Next base: position 51 of record CALZHS010000116.1, read on the forward strand.
AGTTCATGCCGCAACAGGTAGCTGGTCAGGGCGGCATTGGTGGTGCCCGCGGCGGCGGACTCGCTGACGCCGACCGCCGGGCAGAAATCGCGCACGTGAATCCGGTTAGCTGAATTTTCGACTTCGCGACAGAATACCGCGATCGTCTCGACGCCGTACGCGTGACAGAATTCGATCATGCCGCTGAAGTCGGGCTCGATCGCGCGCATCGCCTCCAGGCCGGTAAGCGGTACCACCAGGTGGATAAAATCGCCGCGCGCGGTTTCGAGCGGCAAGTCATCAGCGAGCGCTTTGGCTTCGAGGCCGAGCACTTTAAGCAGCCCCCCGGTATGGGGCGGCGACGCTTCGAAGCGCGGTGGTTTGATATCCAGCATGACCTGGTAACGATTTTCGTTGCGTAGGCTCAACTCCACGACCGCGGTTGAGCCCGGCAGACGTAACTCGACCTGGCGCATTGGCTGCTGGTCCAGCCGGATACACCCGGCTTCCAGCAGGTGCGTCAGCAGGCAGATGGTGCCATGCCCGCACATCGGTAACTCCATGACGGTCGACATGAACTGGGCCTTGATCCAGTCCTCGCCATAATCGTCGACAAAGGCGGTTGCCGGCATTCCGATCTCGCGGGCAATGCGTTGCCGTTCGGCCGTTTTGATAAATTTCGCGTTGTTGATCACCGCCGCCTGGCTGCCGCCGAATACAGTGTCAGAAAATGCATCGTAGAGCGCGAACGGAAAAGTCCTCATGACAGGCAGCACTGCGCGGTGGCCAGGGCCAAGGCGATGGTGGCTGAGTTATTGTTGAAGATTGAAGTGGCTGCGCCAGATGTGTCCAATGAGATCTTTCCTCGGAGTCATCGAGTTGTAACAATTTCACGGCAATCTAAGCAAATTCGTGGTAATTACGAAAGCGTTTTCTCGGTTTGGCGCCCGGGCGACGTTTGCGCAACTATAATAGTACTGTGGGGAATGGTGGATATCGTGTATTTTGACCATTAAATCAGGGGTTTACCTGACGAATTTGTAAGGCATAATAAAGCGATGAGGAATGCAAAGATCCTGAGATTAAACAAGGCCGGAATGCCGATTGACTGGATTTCGCGCGAAGAGGCCGCAACGCTGTTGGTTAAGGACCAGGTGGTCTGGGCCCTGGGTGAGAATGCGTTTGAAATCAGGGGTGGAATCAACCGGCTGGGGCGCCAGTCGGTGCTGTCGTTACCAAGCATTCTGGCGAGCGATGGTAGCATCAAGCTGAATGACTTCGTGCCACCGCTGGTCAACAGTTACCTGTTCCGCCGCGATCAATTCCTGTGCATGTATTGTGGGGGCGAGTTCACTGCTGACAATCTCTCGCGCGATCACATTCTGCCGGTGTCACGCAACGGTACCGACAGCTGGACCAATGTTGTGACCGCCTGCAAACGCTGTAATCATCGCAAATCAAATAACACTCCCGAGGAAGCAGGCATGCAATTGCTCGCGGTTCCGTTCGTGCCGAATCGTTACGAATTTTTCTATCTCGCGAACAAGAATATCCTCAGCGATCAGATGGATTTCCTGAAAACCCAGTTTTCCAAAAACGGCAGGTGGTCTTAACCGTAGATCGGGAAACGCTCGCATAAGTCCAAGACTGCGTCCCGGTCGTCCCGAACCTGGCTTTCCGAACCCTGTTCAATGGTTCGCGCAATAATGTCACCGAGTGACTTGAAATCTTCCTGTTGTAAACCACGCGTTGTTGCGGCAGCAACCCCGAGACGCAGTCCTGCCCATTCGGAAGGTCGATTCGAATCGAATGGAACCGGGTTCTTGTTGGAAGTGAGATTGACCCGGGCAAGCCGGTCCTGAACCTCCTGGCCGCTAACATCGCGCGCGGAAAAATCGAGCAGTACCATATGGGTATCGGTGCCCCCGCTGACGAGCTTGATGCCGTGCCCCGAGAGCGTCTGGCCGAGCACCCGCGCATTTTCAACAACCTGCTTTCCGTAGTTTTTGAAAGCATTGCTCAAGGCCTCGCCCAGGCATACCGCCTTGGCGGCGATGACCTGACTGTGCAAGCTACCCTGTACACCCGGGAAAACTGCCGACTGGAGTTTCCTGGACCAGGCTGAATCACGCGACAAGATAAGGCCACCGCGCGGACCGCGCATGGTTTTGGTGGTGGTACAGGTTACGATGTCGGCATGAGGCAACGGGGAAGGGTGAACACCGGCCGCAACCAGTCCGGCAAAGTGTGCCATATCAACGAGGTAAAGGGCGTCGACCGAGTCGGCGATATGACGCATGCGCTCAAAGTCGATGCAGCGGGGATATGCGGATCCGCCGGCAATCATTAATGCCGGTCGAATCTCCTTCGCCATCTGCGCAACCGATTCGTAGTCAATCAGCCCGGTTTCCCGGTCGACACCATAATGGTGTGCTTCGAACCAGCGGCCTGACTGATTCGGGCTGGCACCATGACTGAGGTGGCCACCGGCCGCCAGGTTGAGGCTAAGTATTTTGTCACTAGGCTTTACGGTTGCGAAGAATACCGCCTGGTTGGCCTGGGTACCGGAATGCGGCTGCGCGTTGACATAGTCGCAATCAAACAGTTCGCGGGCGCGGTCAATTACTGCCTGCTCGACCACGTCGACAAATTCACCGCCGCCATGAAAACGGTTTCCGGGGTAACCCTCGAGTGTTTTATTGGTCATCGGGTGTCCGAGCGCTTCGAGTACCGCGCGGCTGACAATGTTTTCCGATGCGATCAATTCGATTTGTGTCTGCTGGCGTTGCAGCTCACTTGCCAGGGCATCACCGATCAGTGGGTCTGAAGCCTCCAGCCTTGTTTTAAAAAAGTCAGACATCGATTGCGCTGTGGTCGGCGGGTGCGGCCAGTTCGAATATTTCAATATCGTCAGAGTATTCCATGAAGTCATGGACGCGCTTTGGCGGGTGATAAACGAAATCACCCGCCTTCAGCACAAATTCACCTTCACCCTCGTAGTACATTTTTACCCAGCCACGGGTAACGTACATGATCTGGAAGTCGTAGTTGTGATAATGCCGACCGGTTGAACCGCCGAGGTCGTTGGCGCGCGTGACCCAGGCGTCGTAAGCACCATTGGTTGCCTCGCTGAGGCCGAGATCGCGAATCTTGAGCCAGTCGCGGTAGCCGTGCATCGGTTCAAAATGCGCGTTCTCGGCACGCGACAGGCAGAATCTGGTTTTCTCCCCGGCCATGATTGATTCCTCATCTAGAAGTTATAGCAATCTAACAAACTGCTGTGGGCCTGCGCAATGATACATGTTCAAGTAAGGGTCGCTTTTTTGACTGTTAAAACATGGTGTTATTCTATACTCCAAAGTATTATCTCTATGCACGAATCAGTGGCGTCCAGGGCGCCTGCAATCACCGGGACTCGAATGGAAGACATTTTCCACGACATATCAAAATACTATGCCGCCAACATCATCGAGAATGTGCTGGTGATCGGCAAAATTCTTTACCAGGAGGATGGCTACCAATTTGTCCGTGATGACATCCAGGGTCCGTTCAACCTGGTGGATCCGGAGGCCGACGTGACGCGCATGGTTCATGTCATCGGTGAAATCCATCCGCGCTCGGCGCTGGAAAAGATTTTCGAGGTGGATGTCAATTCCTGCCTTTACCTCAGTGAAAATGAAGAAACCGCTGAAATCGAGGTTCGCTCGATCCACAAGGGTATGGGCACCGCGATTTACTCCAAGCAACAGTGCCCGCTGATTCTATGGAATCCAAGCTACGAAGCGCATCGTTACTTTGACGTGATGGACATACAAAACGTGTTTTCCGAGGGTCGACTGAAAGACAGTTTTACCGCGATCCTTGCCGAGAGTCTGCGTGAATTCGAGCTATTCCCACCGCTGGTCCAGTTGAAAAAGTGACACCCGAAGGGTGCCATCCCCGATAATCTCCGTCATCCCCGCGTAAGCGGCGGTCCGACGTATCGGGATCTCGAAATTTACTGACGCAATAAGATTCCGATCCGGCGGAGCTCCGCTTTGCAGCAGGATCAAGGCAGCAGGATGTTGTGCTTGCTACGTATTTCGGCATCGATTGCCGAATCGATGTAGTTCGGTTGATGCTGCGCCAATATCTCACGTACTTCGTGGTTAGCCTTCTGCCCGGCATCCTGTGCACCGCTCTCTGCCCAGGTCGTCGGCTCGAGGCGGTCTCCGAGTTTCGGATAAAAATAATCGCGCTCCATCGCCTCCATGGTCTGGGTTTCACCAATGAAGTGACCCTCACCGGTAATCACGTTTCTCATCGCTTCGAAGGCGAGTGTTTCCTCGGTTACCTCGATTCCGCGAATCATGCGGTAGACGTGCGACAGCATTTCATTGTCAAGCAGGAAGGCTTCGAAGGAAACGCCCAGCAGGCTGGCCATCATGCCCGAGGATTCGTAAACCATGTTGGCTCCCGACAGGCCACAGGCGAGTGATGACAGCGCTTTTTCCATGCCCATCTGTGCATCCACGGCCTTGGCATCGGACATGCTCGAAGCAACCCCGGAGGGAACGCCGATATGGTTGGCCAACTGTGCGGCGCCCGCGTTCAGAATCGAGATTTCACCGCCGCCACCACAAAACGCACCGGTGCGAAGGTCGATGACAAAAGGCCAGTTGGAAAATATTACCGGGTAACCGGGCGAAAAGACATTAACCATGACCAGTGCCGCCAGGGTTTCGGCAAACGAGGCAGCGAGCATGCCGTCTATCGTCGCCGGTGAGGTTGCACCCGACATCGCGGCAATGATGGTGTTAATCGGCATGCCGCGCCGGATGCTGGCCAGCGCGACTTCGAAGGCGTCTTCGCCATAGCGCATCGGTGAAATGATCGGGCTGATGTGCGCCTTGCAAAATGGCTTCTCGGCAAACTTTCCGTCGCCGCCGGCGACCCGGTCAAACAAATCGACAATCGGGTCGACGTGTGCACCCAGCGTAAAGCTGGTGCCTACCGGTTTCTGCGTACCGCGCATCAGGCAGTAGACGGTATTGATATCTAGTTCGAAGATGTCCGGGACGTCGGTCGCGACGCAGCAGCGGGTAAACCAGGATATATTGGGCAGGGTATCGACGAGACGGGTAAAATCGAATAGATCCACAAGCGTCGAAGGACGATAAACGTGGGTGTCGAGATCCAGCGTTTGTACCGCGGCACCCCCGGTGCCGAAATAGACGCGATTACCTCCGACTTCGAAGCTGTGCTTTTCATCACGTCCGTGGAAGACAAAAGACTTGCAGGCGCCGTCGATTATGTCCTCGACCATGTCCTTCGAAAAGCACAGGCGCCCGAGCTCGTTGATGCTGGCACCGCATTTGAGCGCCTGCTCGATCAGGGCAGGCGGCGAGTCGCCCATGCCGAGTTCGGCCAGCATGCGTAACGAGGTATCGTAAATCTGGTTGACCTGGGTTTCGGTTAGCGGCCGGTACTGACCGCCCACCGGGCCCGCCGGCGCGGGATTGATCGCGGGTGGTTTACTACGTTTTGCCAGCATCGCGTCACGACTACCGCCCCGGCGTCGTTTTGATCTGACAGGTTTGCTCATGACTGCACCAGGCGGTTTTCCGGATCATACAGTACCGGTTCAACTACGACCGCATCGTATTTTTCGCCGAGAATGCCGAGGCTGAGACGGGTACCCACTTCCGCTGCTTCGGGATCGACATAGGCATAGGCGATATTCCTTGCTACCCGATGACCATAACCGCCCGAAGTCACCGACCCGACCTGCTGTGCGCCAATGAATACCGGGTCACCGCCATGGGCGCTAGCCACATCGCAATCGACCGTTATCGATACCAGCAGCTTGCGCGGTCCGCGTTCGATTTGCTCGAGCAAGGCCTGTTTGCCGATAAAGCCGTCCTTGTCGAGCCTGACGAAACGATCGAGCCTTGCCTCGAACGGATTGTGTTCATAGATCAGGTCCGCCTTCCAGTGCAGGTAGCCCTTTTCCAGGCGCATCGATTCGGTTGCGTAGAGTCCGAAGTAACCGAGA
>CALZHS010000117.1 GCA_945787265.1 uncultured Gammaproteobacteria bacterium
GTGCGCCAGATACAGATGGATGCGCTGCGCAAGCTGCGTCGCATCCTCGAGCATAGCGGTTACTCGCGCGAAAACATCATCGAAGAATAATCCCGTTCTCACGATTACCAGGCCGACACCCAGGCCCACAATCCTGCGAACGCTATCCCGGATTGAAGCCCGCAAAAGACGCTCCCAACAGGCGCAAGCGCCGGTTGGTCCATCCATGGAATCGCTTGTCGCCCGATGTGTCAATCCCGCATCGCGGGGGGGCGGCATCCCTGCCGCGCTACACTTTTGCGAGCTTTAATCCGGAAGAGCTACATAAGGTAGAGGCAAGCGAAGAATCCCTTTGTGACATAAAGGCTGGGTGCTGAAAAGGCTTTATTTTTGGAGGGTCAGGCCGCAGGGACGCGGCCTGTGGCGAACCGAGACATGGATGTCGAGTCTCGCCTTGCCCTTCAAAAATAAAGCCTTTTCAGGAAGCCGAAGGCCACCCAGTCGGTCGCAAAGGGATTCTTCGCTTGCCGCTGGCGGAGGATGGGGATTATTCTTCGATGATGTTTTCGCGCGAGTAGCCGCTGTGCTCGAGGATGCGACGCAGCTTGCGCAGCGCATCCATCTGTATCTGGCGCACGCGCTCACGGGTGACACCGAGCTCGAGCCCGACCTCTTCCAGCGTACCGCGCGCGTGATTACGCAGGCCGAAGCGGCGTACCACAACATCCCGCTGCTTTTCGTCGAGTTCGTCGAGCCAGCTGTCAAGATGCGCTATCACGGATTCATCCTGCAGGATAACGGACGGGTCCGCATTATTATCGTCAGGGATAACGTCGAGTAGCGGACGTTCACCCTCACCACCCATCGGGATATCAAAGGAGGAAACGCGATCGGCGAGCTTGAACATTTTCTCGACGTCTTTTACCGGCTTCTTCAGCAACTTGGCGACGTCCTCGGGCGTTGCCTCCCGGTTCAGCTCCTGGGTGAGTTTTCGTGCAGCCCTGAGGTAGGTATTCAATTCCTTGATCACGTGAATCGGCAACCTGATGGTGCGCGTCTGGTTCATCAGGCCACGCTCTATGGTTTGCCTGATCCACCAGGTGGCATAGGTAGAAAAACGGAAACCGCGCTCGGGATCAAATTTTTCGACCGCGCGGATCAGGCCCAGGTTACCCTCTTCGATCAGATCGAGCAGCGCCAGCCCGCGATTCATATACCGTCTCGCAATCTTGACGACCAGTCGCAGGTTACATTCGATCATTTTATCGCGCGCCGCGGTGTCACCTTTTAACGCGAGCCGCGAATAGTGGACTTCCTCTTCCGCGGTCAGCAGCGGTGATACTTCGATTTCCTTGAGGTAAAGCCGGGTTGGATCTGCATCCGATGAGCGACGTGTCGTCGTCTTGCGGCGATCTGTTTCGGGCTTGCGCCGGTCGACAAATTTTTCACTCTCGGTGGCGTCTTCATCGCTAGCACCGATCGTAGTGATCTCTTCTACCTCGTCTTCGTCTGCATCTTCGGCATCGGCTTCCAGATCGGTCGCTTCCTCATCGTCGACAAGATCCTCTACCAGCTCTTCAGACGGTATTTCGGTATCTTCGATAAGTGACTTATCGGTCGATTTAGTCATTGAGAAGTTCCTTTATTTCTTTGGCAGATACTTCATAGGGTCAACGGGCTTACCGTTTCGCCTGATCTCAAAATGCAGTTTTGCAACGTTATCTCTGCTTCCCATTTTCGCGACCACCTTACCTGCCTTTACCGCACTTCCCTCTTGCACCAGACGTTCCTGACAATAGGCATAGGCACTCAGATAGGTATCGCTGTGCTTTATAATGATCAGATTACCATAACCGGCCAAACCATTACCACTATATACCACCCTGCCATCCGCGACCGCGAGCACCGGTTGACCGAGTCGTCCGGCGATATCTATTCCGCGTCGATCCAGTTCGGATGCCAGAAAGGTATTCAATGGTTTGCCCCTGGTCGGCCATATCCATTTAGACGGATTGCGACCACTGGACTGGGTATTCCTGGCACTGGCGGCAACTTTGGGCGTGGTAGAGGTGCTTTTTTTACTGGCACTACTCGCGGTACTTTTACTGGAACCGGCAACGGTTTGGCCGCTGGGTTTAATTAGCCGCAGGCGCTGTCCCGGGTGAATCGGCGAATTGACACCGATCTGGTTCCAGCGAGCCAGTTGCTTGTAGTCGAGTCCGTAACGCCACGCGATCGAATAAAGCGTATCACTCGGTTTTACCGTATACCAACCGGCGCCGCGCGACACCCGGGTCGGCGGATGTACGGTAACGCAGGAAACCAGCAGCAGTGCGGCAAGGACGATAGCAAGAGCTGATTTCATGATTCAAGGTTTACTGTTTGATATTGTAAATACCGATCGCTATCAGCAATGCAACAACGATGGCCCATCCAATATATTCGATATACTTGACCAACTTAGGTTCAATTGCCGGCCCAAATCTTGCCAGGCACCAGGCCAAGGTGAAAAACCGCGCACCGCGACCAATAATCGATGCGAACAGAAACGGTAAAATCGCAAGGTTCAATACTCCCGCGGCGATGGTAAAGATCTTGTAGGGAACCGGTGAAAATCCGGCCACCAGCACTGCCCAGAAACCCCACTGCTTGAACCACAGGATTACCGTGTCAAACCTGGCCTGGTATCCCCAACTGGAAATATAGGGCTCGGCCAGGTCGAACAGAAATGCGCCGATTGCGTAACCCACCAGGCCGCCCAGTACTGAAAAAACCAGCGTTAGCGTGGCGAAGTGCAGCGCTCGCGAAGGTCGAGCCAGGGCCATCGGGGCCAGCATGACATCAGGCGGGGGAAACGGCAGGATGAAGGATTCTACAAAGCTGAGCGCCGACAAATAGTACGGCGCTTGCTTGCGACGCGCGAATTGCATGACACCGCGATAGATCTTTTCAAAAACCTGCACTAGTTTAATCCCGGCAACAGCGGCACAAACACGACTTTTTCCAGCGCCTCGCTCACCAGGCCGTCGCTACCCCGGGTTATCCTGGTCATGGTCTGATCAACACCGTTATCGAATGGCAATACCATGATGCCCCTGTCGCTGAGTTGCGACACCAGCGCAGTCGGCAACTCGGTGCAGGCAGCCGTCATGATAATTCGGTCAAAGCGGTAACTGGGATTAGGCCAACCCTCGGTGCCGTCGGTATAACGCAGCTGAACGTTATACAGTTCCAGTTCGGCGAGGCGTTGCTTTGCCTGGAGATACAGCGCCTCGATGCGCTCGATGCTATAAACCTGGGGGAATATATTGGCTAGCACTGCGGTCTGGTAGCCGCAACCGGTACCAATTTCGAGCACCGAGTTGGGCATTCCTTCTTCCAGCAATAGCTGCGTCATCTGTGCAACGATGTAGGGCTGCGAAATTGTCTGTCCATAACCGATAGGCAGCGCCGTATCCTCGTAGGCCCGGTGCGCAAGTGCCTCGTCGACAAACAAATGCCGAGGCACGCGGCGCATCACCTCAAGCACCCGTTCGTTATAGATGCCCTGCTGCTGAAGACGCTTGACCAGTCGATCACGCGTGCGCTGCGACGTCATCCCGATTCCCCGTTGGTCCCGATCCGACCGATTCACAAAGCTGCCAGCCAATCTTGCAAAGGTTCGATACCGTTATGACGCGTTAGATCAATCTGCATCGGGGTTACCGAGGCAACGGCGTGCTCGACCGCGTAGAAGTCGGTGCCGGGACCGGCATCCTGGGCCTCGCCCGGCGGGCCAACCCAGTAAATCGGACGACCACCAGGATCGCGCTGCTTTATCATGGATTCGGACCGGTGTCGGAAGCCGAGGCGAGTTGCCTGGATCGCAACAATATCGTCAGCGGGTAAATCAGGCACGTTAATATTGAGCAGGGTGTCATCCGGTAACGGGCTTTGGGTGAGTCTTGCAATCACGCGCCGGGTAATTTGTGCGGCGCAGAGAAAATGGGTTGCCGGTTTGCCGGCAAGCGATACCGCGACCGCGGGCAGGCCCAGGTAGCGACCTTCCATCGCGGCTGCCACGGTACCCGAATAGAGCACGTCGTCACCGAGGTTGGGGCCGGCATTGATGCCCGAGACAACCATATCTGGCTGCTCGTCGAGCAATCCTGACAGCGCCAGGTGAACACAGTCGGTGGGGGTTCCGTCGACGTAATAGCTGCCATCCGAAGATTGTTCGACGCGCAGCGGGCGCATCAGGGTCAGCGAATTACTGGCCCCGCTTTTATTGCGATCCGGAGCAACCACGGAGATGTCGGCAACCTGGGCGAGTTCCTGTGCCAGAATCTTGATTCCGGGTGCCAGGTAGCCGTCATCGTTGGTAATGAGAATATGCACGGAATGGGATTCTATATGATTTGAATGCAGGTCTGAGAGCATTTTCGGATAATATACAGGGAAAAATGGCATTTGCTCTGTGATAACTCGATGAACGACGATGACGACTCCGAATTTGCCCGGCTGATCCCCGGGGTTAAACGCCTGCACCAGGATCGCATCAACGTTTATCAACATCGCCGTCGCGAAAAAAATGCGCCCCGGGCAAAGGGCGCGGGTGCGCATTGGCAGGAACCGGGATTAGTTGACGAGTCCGTGCCGGCGCGCGATACCCACTTCAAGCCCGGCCTGCAAAAAAAACTGCAGCGCAGAATAAAACAGGGGACGATCCGACCCGAAACCAGCATCGATTTGCACGGCTACCGACAGAGCGAGGCACTGGAGGCGCTGGAAGCGTTTTTAGCCGATTCGCTACGGCACGGAAACCGGATGCTGTTAATCATCCACGGCCAGGGTTATCGATCGCAAAGCGATGCCGTGCTCAAACCCCTGGTACAACGCTGGCTCGCAAGCCAGGCGCAGGTGCTCGCCTGGTGTCCCGCCCTGGCGCGTGACGGCGCAGCAGGTGCGAGTTATGTTTATCTGCGCGGCAGTTGAACCTTATTCGATCGGCCAATTGATTTCCGCCGCGGTATAACTCCCGATCACGACTTGGTTCAAAGACTCGGGCATTTTCGAAACCTGTGCCGACAGTGGGATTCGACCACCCATTATTTCCGCCTTTTGCTGCGGATAAAGCGGATTGCGATAGGGTTCGGCGTAACCCTGCGGATGGATCGGCAGGTTTTCCAGGGTATATTTATCCGACGCACCGAGCGTATGCATCAGTTCATGTGCGATAACGACCTGGTTAGAGCCGTTATAGGATATATCGGCAAAGGCGTTGATGATGCCGATAAGCCCACCCTGCAATCCAACCGAATGGCGCAATGATTGCGCGGTTTCGGTATCGTAATAGTTCACGAATAGCTCGACGTCACCCGCCTCGCTATCGCTTTGCCAGCCACGGTAGGTCGCCCAGGCCCGGAACTTCAGACTCCACCAGATATTCTTCAGCAGGCTCTGGCCGGACGGTGGCTGCGGTGGCCCCGACTGCAGGCGCCCGTTATAGGCAACGTCGATTGCGTCGATCCTGATGCCGTAACGCCCGGCCTCGCGGTTCACAAATTTTTCGGTCATCTCGAAGCTCCGGGTGGTGAGCGAATCGATATAACTATCGGTCGCTTCGCGACCATCCCCGTTGATCGCGTAGATGCGTACCCACAGCGGATTCTCCCAGCTGGTCGAACGGGTTTTATTCAATGCCTCGTTGACTGCAACAAACAGCAGTATCAGCAACAGGATCAGATAGCGCAGGTTCTTTCGCATCGGGCGGATCTAGCTGACCAGTTGCTCAGCCCGGTAGAGTACTTCGATGCCGGCCGTTTTTTGATGGGCGTTTTCACTCAGGTAGCGGCGCCAGCGTCGCGCATTGGGCTCTCCGTGAAACAATCCAATGATATGGCGCACCATGTGCATCAACGGCATGCCCTGGCCAAGCTGCTGTTCGATATAGGGGTAGACCCGGTGCAGCATCTCGATGCGGCTGGGAATTTCGGCAACCGGACGATCGAAAATCACCTGCAGCAGTATTTTGCGCTGATTCATGAGATCGCCGAGAATCGC
>CALZHS010000118.1 GCA_945787265.1 uncultured Gammaproteobacteria bacterium
CAATCGGGCTGCAGCGCTGGTTAGCAGTAATAGCCGGTTTTGTCGGGGTCTTGCTGATAGCACGACCCGGGGCAGGTAGCTGGGATATCGGGGTGATTGCAGCCGCGGGCTCTGCCTTTACCGGGGCCCTGGTAGCGATCTGGCTGCGTAAGCTTAGTAGCAGCGAAAAGTCGGTCACGATTGGTATTTTTTACAATAACCTCGGCAGCCTGGTGTGCCTCGCCTGGGTGCTGTTGTCGGGATGGTTGACGCCACGCGGCGGCGATTTATGGCTGTTCCTCGGGTTTGGCCTGGGTTGCGGGATGCAGCAATGGTTGTTAACGGTTTCGTTTCGATACGCAGAAGCAAGCCTGCTGGCGCCGTTTGAATACCTGGCCATGATTTTCGCGGCGATCGTCGGATACCTGTTCTGGGGCGAAGTACCGGTTTTAACGACCTGGATCGGCGCCGGGATTATTGCTGCAAGCGGCCTGTTTATTTTTATGCGGCGCAAGAAACGGATGCAATCGAGTAAAGCGCTGGATCCCGTGGCCATTGAATAAGCACCTGACCACGCTGCTGGCATCGATGCTGGTCACTTTTGTACTGGGTTCGGTACACGCGTTTTCGGTTTTTATCGTGCCGCTGGAAAAGCTGCTCGTACTGCCACGCTCTGAAATCAGCCTGATTTATTCGTTCGCGCTGGTGGGGATAACGCTGGCGGTATTAATGGGTTATCGAATATACAGCTTGCTGCCGTCCTGGTGGCTTGTGCTGCTAACCTGCCTGGTCGCTGCTGCGGGCCTGTTGCTGGCGGCGAAGGCCACCAGCTGGTGGCTGTTTTTCCTTGGCTACAGTGTCGCCTTCGGGCTTAGCAATGGCATTGGTTACGGCTTTAGCCTGCAGCTGGTAGGGCGGGTCATGCCCGAAATCAAGGGATTTGCAATGGGCTCGGTCACCGCTGCTTACGCGGTCGGATCGATTGCGTTCGCCAGGATATTTGCGTGGCGCATCGAGCTGGTCTCGCTGGAATCGGCGCTGCTGGCGATCGCGCTGGCGTTGATTGGTTTCGGATCGCTCGCCGCTATCATGTTGCGAGTTGCCGGTGCACGCTACGGGGCACCACCGGTTGACATCGATCCTGATGACGCTGTCGTCAACAGGCGCAAGGTCGCGCAGTTCTGGATTGCCTACATGGCCAGTGTATTTGCCGGGCTGATGGCTATTGGGCACGCCGCCGGTATCGCGCTGTCGAAAAATGCCTCCACCGAACTCGCCACGGTGGCGGCAATCACTATCGGTATCGGCAGCGCCCTGGGCGGATTTCTCGCCGGATGGCTGGTAGATCGCTGGCCGGTCAATCGCTTTCTCGTCGGTCTGCCCCTGCTATCGGCTTTTGCACTGCTGGCGATAACCGCCGCGCACAGCGCTCCGGTTGTGGTCGCCCTGCTTTCGCTGGTCGGACTGGCTTACGGTTCGATTATCGCGATTTACCCTGTGGCGATAGCGGACACTTTCGGTGAGCGAGGCCCGCAAGCCTACGGGCAGGTATTTATCGCCTGGGGATTTGCCGGGCTGGTTGCACCCTGGTGCGCCGGGCTGGTTTACGACCTCAGTAACGGTTATGGACTGGCAATGTTGATTGCAGCCGCGATCGCGATTGGTTCGGCGATCAGTGCCGGACTATTCAGGCTCGGCAAACCCGCTTAACGCATCTCGCACCAGCCGTTGAAAATAGATCGTACCGGGCTCCCGGTCGGGAGATAGTGTACCTCCCGGGTAGATGCCCGAGGCGAGGTTGCGCTGGACCAGTTCGCAAATGGCAATATCTTCGTCGATAACCTGCTCCGAATTCGGACGAATCGACGCGGTGTCGATTCCGCTGGCGCCGGCTTTTTCCGCGTGCGACCAGAACCAGCGGCGTAATCTTATCGTATTCGCGTCAAGCGGTAGCACCGTTTCGGCGTTAAACGCGTAGTCGGCAAAATGCAGCAGCAAGCCTGGAAACTTGTAAATCCAGAAACCCTTGCCGGCCCGGCTTTGATCGCGACCGGGCTCGTAACTGACATCGAAACCGACAAACTTGCCGTTGTCATAAGCGTCGATGCGAATCGATTCGCGCTGCATCGAGGAGCCCAGGTTCCGGTGCACCATGCCGACGTGGTATCCCTCGCAGGAATTATCGCCGTAAGTCTTCCAGTTTGCCGCGGCCTGCCTGGTGACATCGCCGTCGTAATGCATGGTCGAGGTCGCATCAAACTTTGCCGCGACGGGCACGATATCGCCCAGCCAGGTAACCAGGTCGGGTGCGGAGTCATCGAGACACACAAACACCATTCCATTCCAGCTGTCGACCCGTATCGGTAACAGGCCCATCGCTTGCGGGTCTGCAACCACGTCTTTTTCGAAACCGGGCGCTTTCAGTAATTCGCCCGAGCAGGCGTAACGCCAGCCGTGATAACGACAGACAAAATCCCGGCAGCGGCCTTCACCCTCCAGCACCAGCGGGCCCGCGCGGTGTCGGCACAGGTTGTAAAAACCACGCAGCGTCGCTTGTTGATCCCGAACCACTACCAGCGGCCATTTCATCAAGTTCAATGCGAGGTAATTACCCTTCTCGGCAACAGCCGATTCCACGCCGACCAGCCACCAGTGCCGGCGAAAAATATGCTCGCATTCGTAGGCGTAAACCGCGGGTTCGTGGTAGTAGTGATGGGGTAGGGTCGTGGCCATAATCAATTCAGCGGTGAAAGATTGCATTTCCACGGGGGATGATGTTCCAATCCAGCCTATGCCGCAACAATCAAATCTACTGGGCTGCCTGTGGATGGTCGCCGGCGGGCTGCTGTTTGTCGCCGTGACCGTGCTGGTGCGCCACCTCGGTTCGGATATGCCGGCGGTACAGGCGGCCTTTATCCGCTACTCAATTGGCCTTATCCTGGTGCTGCCGCTGCTGTGGCGCATGCGCTGGCGCGGCGTCAGGCCTGGTAGTTTCAAACTTTATTGCTACCGCGGTATCGTGCACGGCGTTGGCGTGATGTTGTGGTTCTTTGCAATGGCGCGCATTCCGCTGGCAGAAGTGACCGCGATCGGCTTTTCGACCCCGGTGTTTACCGCGCTCGGAGCGATCCTGATTTTCCATGAAAAGGTGCGACTGCGCCGCATGCTGGCGATCCTGGCCGGGTTTATCGGAACGCTGGTGATTCTGCGGCCCGGGTTCCAGACCATCGAGGCCGGTTCGCTGGCGCAGTTGATCGCGGCATTTTGTTTTGCCGGATCCTTCCTGCTCGCCAAGCAAATGACCCGTAGCGAGAATTCAGGCGATATCCTGGTGATGCTGACGATTTTCTGCACCCTGGCATTGATGCCTGGCGCTATCTACTACTGGCGCGAACCGACCTGGGTCGAAATCGGCTGGCTTGCGCTGGTCGCAATATTTGCCACCACCGGGCACTACGCCCTTACGCGCGCGATCGCTTACGCGCCGTTAACGGTTACCCAGCCGCTGTCGTTCCTGCAGCTGGTGTGGGCAATTATTTTCGGTTACTGGCTGTTCGACGAGGTGCCGGATACCTGGGTCATTGCCGGTGCCCTGATGATCGTGGGCGCGATCAGTTACCTGACCCATCGTGAAGCGGTAGCGGCGCGTCGTAGCAGGATTCAGGCCGCGGCATCGTCCCCGGTCTGATTCAGCGCGGTGTCCAGTGCCTGCAGAATTTGTTCGACTTCCTGCTGGTTGTTGTAGTGCACCAGCGACAGGCGGACCACGCCATCGTCCGGATCAATGCCGAGGTCGCTGATCAACCGGTGCGCATAAAAATTACCATGCTCGGTACCGATTTTCGCGTCCTGCAGCTTGTGGGCAACTGACTTCGCGCTTTGCTTGAGCGGCTGGAAGGCAATTGTCGGTGCGCGATCGTTATCCCCGGTGTGAGTTTTACCGAGCAGGCGCACGTCAGCGCGATGATGCAGGAACTCGAGCAGCGGTGCTGCAAGTTCGTTTTCATGCTGCACGATCAATTGGTGGAGTTGCTCGAGTTTGGCGTTGCGGTTTTTATCGCTGGCACCGAAGTGGTGCTGGTGCAGTTCATCAAAGTAATCCAGCACCCCGGCGCAAGCGGCGATCTGGGCGTGTTGCGGACCGGCGGGCGCGAAATCCTTGGCCGGGTTACCGCTGTTGAAATAGTGCGCCTGAGAAGTCATATCGCCGTGGGCATCGCGGTTGACATACAGCATGCCCTGGTGTGGACCGTAGACCTTGTACAGGCTGAACGCGTAACAATCGACGCCGAGCGCTTTCAGATCCGAAATATGGTGCGGTGCATAGGCCACCGCATCGATAAACACGCGCGCATTGCTGCCGGACTTGATGGTCTTGACGATCGTGGCAACCGGATTGACCGTGCCGACGATATTGGAGCAGTGCGTGAAGAATACCCAGCGCGTGTTGTCTCGCAGCAGCGGGAACAGCGACTCAATATTCAGCAGCCCCGTGTCTGGCTCCACTTCCCACTGCCGGATGGTGACGCCCTTTTCAATCGCCTTGCGTCGCCACACCCCGCTATTGGTTTCGTGGTCCTGGTTAGTCACGATAATCTCGTCGCCCGGTTTCCAGATTTCACCGATCGCCTGCGCCATGACGTAAGTGTTTATCGACGTCGAAGGGCCGATGGTCAACTCGCTGGGGCGGATGTTGAGTGCCTCGGCCCAGCCGGCATGTGCCCGATCCATGGCCTTGCCGGCCTCGGCCGAGGGCGAATAACGCGAGTAGGGTTGTACGCGCGTGTGACGGTTATAGTGTTCGAGCACCTCGTTAGCCTGGTTGCAGACGTAGCTGCCACCGGCATTTGAAGCAAAGGCAAACCCGGGATCATCGGCGAGTTGATCAAATTGTTTTCTGACAAAGTCGATGTCGAGTTTCATGAAAAGACTCCGGTTGGATGTTTAATGGTAATTGTTTTTATACTCGGCATAAACCGACTCGAAACGCGCCAGGTTCTTTTGTGTATAGTCGGCAAAATCCATGTCCACGCGCGAGTTGAGTTCCGAAACCATCGACCACATGGTCTCGCGTAACAGCGAGGCGCATTTCATCGCGTGGTAGCTACCAAGTGTCGCGTGGTCAGGAGCAGCATTAAAATACCGTTCCAGCATTTCCCGTTCCTGTAAGTCACTCAATTCGTTGTTCGAGGCCAGGTTGGACAGGTCAAACAAAGGACTATTAAAACCGGCATAGTCAAAATCGATGAGCCAGATTTTCTCACCGTCATCAATAAAGTTAGCGGGCAGCAAATCGTTATGGCCGAACACGATTTCAACCGGCCCGACCGCCGCTTCGAGTTCAGCAGCAATACTGGCGAGTTCGGGTAGCCGCGCGATGTGGCTACTTTTACCCTGCACCAGCAAGTTGTGGTAGTGGCGCAGTACCTGGAATACCCAGAACATCACCGCCACGCCGTTAAACTGCCCGGGGATCTCGCGGTGGAATCGCTTCAGCAGCGCCACGATGCGTTCCAGGTTTTGCTCGACGCGCACATCGGCCTCGTCAAATACCTTGCCCGCGATGAACCTGACCACGAGAATGCCCGCCTCATGGTGCACCAGTTCCGGGCTGACACCAATCTCGAAAGCCGCCTTGCAGCTCGCAATTTCATTGGCACGGGAAATGAGATGCACGGGATCATCCTCGCCGAAACGCACCACGTACTGCTCGCCAGCGTCGGTTACCCTGTAGTTAAGATTGGTCATGCCGCCGCTCAACGGTTCGATGTCGACCGCGCCTTGCCAGCAGGGCAAACCGGCGATACGGTTTTTGTCAGAATCACTCATGTTCTGGACGATTCAAAGTCTGGATCGAGGCATGATAGCATCGGCATCACCATGCGCAATCTCGCGAAGCATTTCTTTACCAGGGGCTGGTGCCAGTTCGATCACGATCCTTTGATAAGCGCCTGGATCGACGCGGCGCTGGCGCCGGCCCGTGCGTCCCGTCACGATCCGCAACAGGCAAAATGGCTGCGCTACCAGGG
>CALZHS010000119.1 GCA_945787265.1 uncultured Gammaproteobacteria bacterium
CCGGAGGCGGACGTAAACGCCGAAAAATATGGAATCGACCTGGGTTACCAGCAATCCGCAGATGAAAAATCCTGGGCCGCGCTGCAGGCCCTGTTCAGCAAGGTTTTCTAATGGCGATCGAAATTGATCTGAGCGATGTGCGGCGTGATTACGAAACGCACGCGATTTCCCGCAAGGACATGGATCCTGATCCATTTGTGCAATTTGGGCGCTGGTTGCAGCGTGCGCGTGATCTGGAACTGCTCGATGCTACCGCGATGACGCTGGCCACGGCTGATCCAGGTGGCAGACCGTCAGCCCGGGTGGTCCTGCTCAAGCACGTCGATGAAGAAGGATTTTGCTGGTATAGCGATGCGCGCAGCCAGAAGGGTCAGGAAATAGATGCAAATCCCCAGGCAGCTTTGCTATTTCACTGGCGGGATTTCAGTCGCCAGGTCCGGGTGCATGGCAGGGTTACCAGGTTGCCCGCAGACGACGCCGAAAAATATTTCCTGATGCGCCCGGAGGGCAGTCGCTTTAGTGCCGCGGCTTCACACCAATCGACGGAGGTCGAGAGTCGAAGCCACCTGGAAGACGAGGTATTGCGTCTGCGTGCCGCCTATCCTGACGGCGATGTGCCGCGACCGGAGTCCTGGCTGGGTTACCGCCTGGTACCCGAGTATTTTGAATTCTGGCAGGGCCAGGAAAATCGTCTTCATGATCGCATCGTCTATACCCCGGTCGAGAGCGGCTGGGCAATGAAGCGGATTTCGCCGTAGTGATTGGGGCCGCGCTGGTAGCGTTCGGCCATTTCCTGGCATTCTTTGCGCTCGCTGCAGCCCTGGTGCTACAACTCGCGCTGATTACCGAATCGCTGAGCGTCGAGACCGCGCTGCGGATACAGCGCGCGGACCGGGTGGTCGGAATTGCTGCAACGCTGCTTCTGGTATTCGGATTTCTGCGCGTATTTTATTTTGAAAAGGGTAGCGACTATTATTTCGCCAACACGTTTTTCCAGATCAAACTCGGACTGTTTATTATTATCGCGCTTATCTCGCTCTACCCAACGATTAAGTTCGTGCGCTGGAACAGCGAACTCAACCAGGGTATTGCCCCTGACCTGTCGAGCGCGATGGTGAAGCGCCTGAAAAGCGTTATCCACTGGGAGCTGGTGCTAATCGGCGGAATCTTGCTATGTGCTTCGTTGATGGCGAAGGGCCATGGTGTTTAAACCGGGCAATCCCGGAGTCAACTGATTCGAGAATATGAACTTTACTCAACGCCTGCGAAATAACGAACTACTAGTTGGTACGATGCTGACGATACCGGCGCCCGAAATCGCTGAAATGGCGGCCAAATGCGGATTTGACTGGCTGTTCATGGATGGTGAGCACAGCCCGCTATCGACGCTTGACTGGCAGCGCATGCTGCAGGCGGTTGCGGGGCGCAGCGCCGGCATAATCAGGGTAGCTGCCCGGACCGAGAGGGAGATCAAGAAGGTTCTCGATATCGGTGCCGATGGCATTATCGCACCGCAGGTCAATAGTGCCGATGAGGCCCGGCGCGTAGTCGAGTGGTGTAGATATCCGCCACAGGGTGGACGCGGCGTCGGACTGGCGCGGGCCCAGGGGTACGGGCTGGATTTTGCCAGTTACGTGGAATCGGCGAACGAGCACGTCGCGGTGATCATCCAGGCCGAGCACATCGAAGCGGTCGACAATATCGAACAAATATCACAGGTTGAGGGTATCGACGCGGTATTCATCGGTCCTTATGACCTGTCTGCGAGCATGAACAAAATGGGCGAGATCGATCATCCCGAAGTCGTAAAGGCGATCGATAAAGTCACCCGCGTTTGCCAGCAGAATGACATTGCCCTGGGCTATTTCGGCGTGACCGCGGAGAGTGTTCAACCCTATATCGACCAGGGCTACAGGCTTATTTGCGCCGGCGTTGATGCCGGGTTTGTAACGCAGGGTTCGCAGGAAGTTTTACAGAAATTAAAGCCTTAGATTAAACCGTTGCACTGTGTCCGTGCCCGGTCATCCCTGCCTTCGAGTCGGGATCTTGTGATAGTGTGCCGATGATAGGAGTCCGGGGCGCCGGACCGTCGCTTACGCGTGAATGAGGATAGAGGAACAGGATAATGTCTGAGAATAGTAAAGTGTTGACCCTGCTATACTGCGGGCATTTGCAGGTCGGCAAAATCAATCGTGATGCCCAGCCCTCGCATGCGCAGATCATGCCATCTGCGTTGCGCGCGCACGCCGATAGCGGTATCGCGCACGCGGCTTTCGCCGCCAGCGAAACCGACTGTTATGCACTAGCAAGGTCCCAGGGGATTGCCGCGCTGTCGATCGTAGATTCCTACTCTGCGGGGGTCGTGGGCTGGTTTGTCCAGCGCATGGCGGTCGCCGGGTTAATCGGGATCGGATTCGCGAATTCGCCGTCGGCAGTGGCCCCGGCACCCGGTGCCCGACCGTTCTTTGGCACTAACCCGATGGCATTTGCGATTCCGCGTGATGCTAATGCCCCGATCATTGCCGATATGGCCACCAGCCAGGTCGCGCTGGTAACGATCAAGAAAGCCGCAGCGGAAGGCCGCTCGATCCCGGTTGGCTGGGGTTACGACAAGGATGGCAACGATACCACCGACGCGGCCGCCGTAATCAACGGGGGTGCGCTGGCACCTGCCGGTGGTTACAAGGGCATGCTGCTGGGCCTGCTGGTCGATTTGCTCGCCGGCGTGTTAAGTGGCCCGAACTGCTCGTTCCAGGCGCCGGTATTCAAGGACAACACCGGCGGTGAACCCAGGGTAGGCCAGTTTTTTATCGCGATCTCGCCGGGTGCATTTGCACCGGGAGGGGATAATGCCTACTCCGCGCGCCTCGAAACCATGCTAACCGCGCTGGCGCATGAACCGGGCGTGCGTTTGCCGGGTGCGCGCCGTCACGAGTCGAGGTTGCGGGCCGAAACCGATGGCGTTGTTGTGCCCGTTGAGCTGCTTGAGAAACTCGAGAATTTCGCTGCCCCAGGCTGAGCCCGCAGCGGGTCTTGATTTATTCGAGCATGAAAAAGTGCCGTGACTATTTTATCGCGCGGGTGCACCAATGCACCGGATGCAGGTCTCGGCCTTTCCATTGTCAGGTCGATTGCGCTGATTCATGCAGCGCAAATTGAAATGGGTGAATCTGACCTGGGCGGGTTAAGTGTCAGGGTCCGATTTCAAACCAGCGAAGCACGCGCGTAGTCGATATAAATTTCACGCAGGCGAAGGCTCAACTCTCCG
Source organism: uncultured Gammaproteobacteria bacterium (assembly GCA_945787265.1). Lineage (GTDB taxonomy): Bacteria > Pseudomonadota > Gammaproteobacteria. The sequence continues at coordinate 3,269 of CALZHS010000119.1, forward strand.
GGTATGCCGCTGCCGATTTCCTGGTCGTCGATTTTCACTACCGGTAAAACATAAGTCGAGGCACCGCTGATGAAAGCCTCGTCGGCTGTTTTGGCCTCGTCCAGCGTAAACCTGCTTTCCACCAGTCTGACTCCGTGCGTATTGCACAGCGCGACCACGGCGCGACGGGTTACGCCCGGCAGGATATCGTTACTCAGCGGACGCGTTAAGATCAGGTCATCCTTGACGATAAAAAAACTGGTGCTGCCACATTCAGTTACGTAGCCTTCGGCATCGATCATCAGGGCCTCGTAGGCACCGGCATCATGCGCCGCTTTCTTGGCCAGCACCTGAGCGAGCAGGTTTACCGACTTGATATCGCGTCGCGCCCAGCGTATGTCGGGCGTACTCGCGAGGCTTATCCCGGTTCCGGCGGCCTCGTTTTCGATGGGTGCTTTTGGCTGGGTAAACATGAAAACGTTCGGCTTGATATCTTCGGGCCAGACGAAATCACGTTCGGCGACGCCACGAGTCACCTGCATGTAGACCAGGCCCTCGTCGAGTTGATTGCGTTCGACCAGTTGACGAAACGCGTCCAGGATTTGCTGCTGCTCAAGCGGTGACTCGATGTCAAGCTTCGCCAGTGAGTTGAAATAACGCTGCATGTGGTGTTCGAAATCGATCAGTTTGCCGTCGAGGACGCCGGCGACCTCGTAGATTGCATCGGCGAACGTGACCGCTCGATCGAATATCGAAATCCTGGCCTTGTCCGCGGGTAGATAATCGCCATTCAGGTAAACAATGCGAGCCATTCGTCGTAATACCTTTCAAAAATAAGCCAAAATGCTAGCATACCTCGCATGTCACAGACCCAACGAGAAAAACTTGCCGCCAAATTCAGGGAGTTTCTTGCGCCCGAGAATGTGGTCGATCAACCCACCTCGCTGAATGCCTATGAATGCGATGGGTTAAGCGCCTATCGGCAGCAACCGCTGCTGGTCCTGCTGCCGGAGAACATCGAGCAGGTTCAAGAGGTGATGCGGGTGTGCCATGCGCAACGCTTGCCGGTGGTCAGTCGTGGAGCTGGAACCAGCCTGTCCGGCGGTGCACTGCCGCACGCCGAGGGTGTCGTGCTCAGCCTGGCCAAAATGAATCGGATCCTCGAGGTGGATCCGTTATCGCGTCTCGCCGTGGTCGAGCCCGGGGTGCGCAACCTGGCGATTTCCGAAGCGGTCAAGTCGCGGGGTCTTTACTATGCGCCGGACCCGTCTTCGCAGATTGCCTGTTCCATCGGCGGGAATGTCGCCGAAAATGCAGGCGGTGTTCACTGTCTCAAATATGGCCTGACGCTGCACAATATTCTTGCGCTCAAGGTCGTCAGTTCCGAGGGTGAAATATTCGAAATCGATCAACGCTCGCTGCAGGTCGACGGCTATGACCTTTTGCCATTGCTGGTGGGCTCCGAGGGTATGCTCGGTATCGTGGTTGAAGTAACGGTCAAGCTGTTGCCCATCCCGCGCTGTGCGCGTGTCGTCATGGGCGTATTCGACTCGGTGGAAAAGGCGGGCGATAGCGTTGCGGCCATCATCGCCGAAGGCATTATTCCGGCCGGCATTGAAATGATGGATAACCCGGCCATTCGTGCCGCGGAAGACTTTGTGCACGCGGGCTATCCGATCGAAGCCGAGGCGATACTGATTTGTGAACTCGACGGTACCGAGGAAGAAGTGCTGTCCCAAATCGAGCTGGTTGAAAATGTGCTTAAAAAAGGCGGTGCAACCGAAACCCGTCTCGCCCGCGATGAAGCCGAGCGCCTGCTGTTCTGGTCCGGGCGCAAGGCGGCGTTCCCGGCTGTTGGTCGAATCTCTCCGGACTATTACTGTATCGATGGCACTATTCCACGCAAGGCCCTGTCGGCAGTTCTGGCGGGGGTGCGACAGCTGTCGGAGGAATATGGTTTAGCGGTGGCCAACGTTTTCCATGCGGGCGATGGCAACCTGCATCCCCTTATTCTGTACGATGGTAATAATGAGGGCGAGCTCGAAAAAACGGAGGAACTCGGCAGCAAGATTCTGCAACTTTGTATTCATCATGGCGGCACGATTACCGGGGAACACGGGGTCGGCGTCGAGAAGCTGGGAGAGATGTGCGTACAGTTCAGCGAAACCGAGCGCGAACAGTTCCACGCGATTCGTGAGTGTTTCGATCCCCTCAAGATTCTGAATCCGGGAAAAGCCATCCCGACGCTGGCGCGTTGTGCCGAGTTCAACGCGATGCATGTACACGAGGGTAAACTGCCGTTTCCGGAGCTGGAGCGCTTTTAATGAGCGCGATTGCCGACGTCAACATCGAAGCCGAGCTCACCAGCCAGATCGTTGCGGTTGCCGCAACCGGAGGCGAAATCGAAATTATCGGCGGCGGCAGTAAACGCTTTTATGGCGAGCCTTTCGAGGCCCTGCCGGTCGACGTCTCGGGCAATAGCGGGATAATCGACTACGATCCCGCCGAACTGGTTATCACGCTGCGCGCCGGTTGCAAGCTGGGCGAAGTTGAGGCGCTGCTGGCCGAGCATCGGCAAATGTTCGGCTTCGAGCCACCTTGCTACGGTCTCGATGCGACCATTGGTGGTATGGTTGCGAGTGGCCTGGCCGGTCCGCGTCGGGCTTTCGCCGGCGGCATCCGGGATTTTGTTCTGGGGGTCAAGATTCTCGATGGTCACGGTCAAATCAATCAGTTTGGCGGGCGCGTCATCAAGAATGTCGCAGGTTTCGATGTATCGCGGCTGATGGTCGGGTCGCTTGGCACGCTGGGCATTATCCTCGAGGTTTCGATCCGGGTCATCCCGGTCTATGAAACTGAACTCACGCTTGCCTTTGAGCATGGCAGCGCCGACCAGCATATCCGGTGGATTAATGAGCTCGGATCGCAACCCTACCCGATCTCGGCTTCTTCGTGGGTTGCCGGGCGAAGCCTGTTGCGTTTGTCGGGTAGCGCGCAGGGAGTGCAGCAGGCAGCAGACCAGCTTGGTGGAGATCCGGCAGACTTCAACTGGAGCGAATTGAAGGAGCAAACCCTGGATTTCTTCGCTGGGGAGCAACCGTTAACCCGGATTTCATTACCGCCGGCGAGCCCGGACCGACTGGGTGACTTGCCGCAGTTAATCGAATGGGGCGGCGCGCAGCGCTGGGTATGTGGCGAGGTTGATATCCCATCGTTGCGGAATGAAGCGGAAGGCATGGGCGGCAGCGTATGTGCGTTTCGACGGCATGACACCGACGTGCCGGTATTTCATCCACTGTCGCCAGCGATGTTGAAACTTCAACGCAACCTCAAATCCAGTTTTGATCCGGCCGGCATTTTCAATCCCGGCAGGATTTATCCGAGTCTCTAGATATGCAAACCAGCCTCGCGCCCAGAATCCAGCAGGGTCCTCATGCCGAGGCCATCGACACGATTCTGCGCAAGTGCGTGCACTGCGGTTTTTGTAACGCAACCTGCCCAACCTACCAGATACGTGGCGACGAGCTCGATGGTCCGCGTGGTCGAATTTACCAGATGAAGCAGTTCTTCGAGGGCGAGCCCGCCAACGCGCAAATGCTGAAACACCTCGATCGCTGCCTGACCTGTCGCGCCTGCGAAACCACCTGCCCGTCGGGGGTCAAGTACAGTCATCTGCTCGAAATCGGGAAAGAGTCGATCGAGCAGGAGTTACCGCGTCCGTGGTGGGATCGAGCCCGGCGCTGGGGAATTGTACGATTCATTAACTCCGGTTGGTTGTTTACATTGTCGATTCGTATTGGGCAGGCGATGGCCTGGATTTTGCCACCCGCCCTGAAGGAGTCGGTGCCAAAGAGACAGGTACCGATTGAGCGGAACAATACGGTGCATGCACGCAAGGTACTGATGCTGGCGGGTTGCGTGCAGCCCGCACTGGCGCCGAATACCAACGCCAGCGCCAGCAATCTGCTCAATCGATTCGAGATAGAGGTTATCGAAGTGCCGGGTAACCTGTGCTGTGGTGCTGCTGCCTTCCATACTTCGGAGCCCGAGTTCGGCATGCGCCAGGTAAAACAGCTCATCGACAACTGGTGGCCGCATATCGAGGCAGGGGCTGAGGCTATCGTGGTCACGGCGACCGGCTGCGGGGTCAGCGTCCAGGATTATGGACGCCTGCTTGCGCACGATCCTGATTATCGCGACAAAGCGGAAAAAGTGAGTTCGCTGTATCGCGATCTGATCGAATTCGTGGAGGCCGAAGTCGAATCACCAGCCCCGGGAAATTTACCGGCAAAACGTGTCGCGGTACACACGCCCTGCACTATGCAACATGGCCTGGGAATTAACCACCGGGTCGAAGCCCTGCTGGCAAAGGCAGGCTACGAAATTTGCACGGTCGAGGAGGCGCACCTGTGCTGTGGTTCGGCCGGAACCTACTCGATGCTGCAGCCCGCCATGGCCTCACAGTTGCGTAGCAACAAGATCAGAGCATTGTCGATTGACCAGCCTGACATTATCGCGACCGCAAACATCGGCTGTCAGATACACCTGGCCCAGGGCAATAAAATACCCGTTGTCCACTGGATAGAGTTACTCCAGACCGCCGATTAATTCGTCAGGTAACAAATCTAGAGCCGGTTTATCGAAATCGAACTGATGTCATAGTTTTGTTACATAGCCCGGTCATTATTGCGGCGCCTGCTTTTAACCCGGTATTATTTAAGGTGCACAGTTCGTTCACGGCCGCTCAGAATGGCGCCGGCATGACTTGCAACTTGTGCGCACTAGGTATACCTTAGTTCCTGAGGACATCAGTAATGAAACGTATTAACTCTATCAAACTAGGGCTGTCCGTGTGTGCCGGTCTCGCTTTCGCGATCCTGCAGTTTGGACTTACTGGCGAAGCACTGGCTATGGACTGTCCCGCGGCCACGGTAGCCGACCCGAAAGGGGTCCCTGCCGGTAAATACCCGCAACAGTATGACCTTGCCGAGTTCGAGTCACTCGCCAAGTGCAAGCTGTCATTCAAGGCCAATCCCGACATTGCAAAGTTGAACAAACGCATCCGAGGTAATCCCGATTTACCGCCGTTGGAGCAGCGCATCCCGCAAGAGCCGCTGGTAGTTGCGCCCTATGACAGCATCGGTAAATATGGAGGCGTCTTTGACATGATGTCGAATGCAACCGAGGCCGGTACCTCCGACTTCCTCGCGGTTCGTCACGTCAACCTGGTGCGTTATTCCGATGACCTGCAGACTATCGTTCCGAATGTCGCCAAGGGCTGGGAATGGAATGATGACTACACCCAGTTGACCTTCTTCCTGCGCAAGGGTCACAAGTGGTCCGACGGCCATCCGTTCACCGCGGAAGATGTCGAATACTGGTATGAAAATCTTTCGTTGAATCCCAATGTATTCGAAAAGCCGAAAAACTACGTGCTGGTTGCCGACAAGCCGATGACGGTCGATGTCATCGATCCGCAAACCGTTCGTTTCAACCTGCCGGCACCGAAACCGGGCCTGCTGGTGCATTTCGCCAACTCTTACGCGCAGGGTTTTCAGCCCAAGCACTTCCTCGGTAAGTGGGATCCGGAGCTGAATCCTGATGCCGACAAGATGGCGAAAGCCGCCGGATTCGAAAACGGTCTCGAGGTATTGTCGAATTACTACGGCAATTCGGACTGGACCGACACGCCGACACCGATGCTGCGCAGCCCGGACAAGGCTGGCAACCTGCCCGCCGATACCATGCCGACGCTGGAGTCGCATATCCTGATTTCGGAGAGCACCGAGGGTCGTCACCTGGTGGCAAATCCTTATTTCTTCCAGGTCGATACCGCCGGTAACCAGCTGCCTTACGTCAGCGAGCAGGACGAGATTTTCGTCAACGAGGACGAGGTACGTTTGCTCAAGCTGGTTAACGCCGAGGCCGACTTCAAGGCGCAATCGCTGCAGTTGTCAACCGCACCGCTGTTGCTGGAAAACCAGGAGAAGGGCAACTACACGGTACATCTTCGTCCCGAAGTCACGATGACAACGCTCGGCATCAACATGACCCACGAGGACCTGGAGAAGCGCAAGGTGTTTGGCGATTTACGCTTCCGTCAGGCAATGTCGGTCGCGATCAATCGTAACGAAATTAACGAGGCCGCGTTTTTCGGCATGGGTGAAGGCAAGCAATATGTTGGTTTTACCGATTCACCCCCGTTCGTTGACGATAAATGGAAGAAGTACTACGCACAGCATGATCCGAAACTGGCCAACAAGTTGCTGGATGAGATCGGTCTGAAGGATCGTGATGGCGACGGTTTCCGCGAGCTGCCCAATGGCGACAAGCTGGTCATCAACCTGCAGTTCTCGGTGCAGGGTGTTGCCGCCGCGCTGATGGAACTGGTCGGTCAGCACTGGGGTGCGGTCGGTATTCAGAGTACGGTAAAGGAAGTTACCCCGGATGAATACCGCAGCGCGCAATCGTCAAATAAGCTCGACGTAACCGTGTGGCGTAACGGCCAGCCGTTGGCGATCGTGCTCGGAACCAACCAGATCTGGGTACCGCCGTATCACGATTATTTCACCGTGCGCACCAACATGCTGTGGGCCGAATATATCGATTCCAACGGCGCCAGCGGGGTCAAGCCGCCGGATTACGCGTACCAGATGATCGATGATATAACCGCGTTCCAGTCTACACCCGTGGGCACAGCGGAATCGAACAAGCTCGGCGCAAGGCTGGTCGAGAACCTGGTTAAAAACCTGCTGTTCATCGGAGTCGTGCAGGTGCCGGCGCCGATCTACCATCGTAACGAGGTTAAAAATTTCGTCGAGTATAAGACGCACTCGTTCGAGTACTACCGTTCCTACCCGTACCGTCCGACACAATGGTGGCTGGACGAGTAGTAACCGGTTGTTGACAAAAAATTTGACTGCGGGCTATTCTTAGCCCGCAGTCTAAATAACAAATTCTCCCGGGCAAGGTAGCCACTGGAGAAAAGCAAGGGGGGCGCAAGCAACACCGATGTTCCATTTCCTGCAATTCGCCGCCACGCGTGCCATGCTCGCGGTTATCACGCTGATCATGGTGTCGTTCATCGTCTTCAGCCTGATGGTACTGGTGCCGGGAGATTGCGCCGAGCGTTACCTCGCATTTAAAAACACTCAGGGCAGCCAGATTTCGGTAGCCGATATCGAGGCCGAGCGTGCTCGCTTAGGGCTGGATAAGCCCTATGTCGTGCGCTGGGGGAAGTGGATTGTTGAGGCTTTTCAGGGAGAGTTCGGCGATAGCTGTATCCTGCGGGTCAATATTGCTCAATTGCTGGGGGAGAAGTTCTGGATCAGCCTGGTTATCTGTTTAACCTCGCTGCTGGTTGCCTATTTAATTGCCATCCCTGTCGGTATCATCTCGGCGACGTCAAAAAGCCCGGTCGTCAATAATAGCTTGCGCCTGGTCAGCTATCTTGGACTCGCGATGCCGAACTTCCTGCTGGCCCTGATGATCATGCTGTTTTCAACCATGGTCTTCGGCGATAGCCTGACCGGTCTGTTTTCGAAGGAGTTTCGCGATGCCGCATGGTCTTACGAGCGGGTCAAGGATTTCCTGTCACGCGCGTGGTTACCCATATTCATCCTCGGCTGGTCGGCCACTGCGTTTGCGATTCAGACCGTACGTGCGTTGATGTCGGACGAGGTTGGAAAACTTTACGTGTTGGCCGCATCCGCGCGCGGCGTTACCGGGCGCACACTGCTGTGGCGCTACCCCGCGCGGCACTCGCTTGGCCCGATCATTAACTCGCTCGGTTTCGACCTGAACCGAATCTTCAACGAGTTGCCGATCGTCGCGCTAATCCTGACCCTGACCGAAGCCGGTGCGTTGTTGATCGAGGCGCTGGCCCGATCCAACGACCAGCAGTTAGCCGGTGCGATTATCTTCCTGCTCACCGCCAGTATCGTCGGCATTAATTTTGTCACCGATATCATCCTGGCACTGACCGATCCGCGCGTTCGCCGCAGTATCCTGGGATAAACGAAATGACAGATACGGCAACCATTGAAGAAACGGATGTAAATGTAGACCAGAGCGCCAAGGAAGCCTATTTTACCGCCGGCCAGGGGCAGTTAATCTGGTCCCGGTTTAGAAAGCAGCGCGCTGCGATGGTTGGTGCCGCGGTGCTGATTATTTTAGTCCTGTCGGGATTGTTTGCGCCTTTCCTGACACCCTATGACCCGACCATCGAAGGCCGCAACGCCGACTACCAGAACGGCGCACCGAATATCCCGAAATTCTGGGATGAAAATGGCTTTTCCTTCCGACCTTTCATCTATAGCTATGAAAGAACCCGCTCGATCGAAACCAATTTCCGCTGGGTCACCAAGGTCAACCGCGACAAGCGTCGCTACGTCGTCCTTTTTCCGGAAGGTGACAAGTACACGTTACTGGGAATGACCTTCAGGACCCACTTGTTTGGTGTCGATGAGGGCAAGATCCACCTGTTCGGCACCGATGGCACCGGCAAGGATATCTATTCCCGAACCTTCCATTCGATCAACACCTCGTTGGCGGTCGGCACCATCGGTGTCCTCATCGCCTTCGTGCTGGCGTTAATCATCGGAGGCGTCTCCGGATACTATGGCGGCTGGATTGACTCGGTGCTGCAGATGATCACCGATGCGGTCCGAACGGTCCCCGCGATCCCGCTATTCATGGCGATCGCAGCATTTATTCCGGATACCGTGAGCTCGGAGGGTCGGTTCTTTATCATCTCGATAATCCTCGGTTTCATCGGTTGGCCGACGCTGGCAAGGCGGGTTCGAACGCACCTGCTGACCGAACGCAACCAGGAGTACGTGCTCGCAGCCCAGCTATGCGGTGCCTCCGCGGGCCACGTCATCCGACGCCACCTGCTGCCGAGTTTCACCAGCTATATCATCGTCGACCTGATCATTTCGTTCCCGTACATGGTGCTGTCCGAGACCGCGCTCAGCTTTATCGGTTTAGGGCTGAAGGAACCGGTTAACTCGCTTGGCGTCATGCTGCAAAACGTAACCAAGGCGGATGTGCTGCTCAATTACCAGTGGAACTTTATTCCGGTCATATTCTTTATTACGCTGGTGCTCGCCTTCGTGTTTGTCGGCGACGGGCTACGTGATGCCGCCGATCCTTATGCGGACACCAAGAAATGACGAGCCCGCTGATTTCCGTAAAAAATCTGACGCTGCGCTTCAAGACCGATGAAGGCCTGGTCACTGCTGTCAACAACGTGTCTTTCGATATTGCACCGGGTGAAGTGCTCGGATTGGTAGGGGAAAGCGGCTCCGGCAAATCGGTGACCGCGAAGGCATTGATGATGCTGAACGCCGATAATTCGGTTTACGATGATAAAAGCCATATTACGCTGAGCCTGGATGGACAGGATATCGAGGTGCTGTCGCTAACA
>CALZHS010000120.1 GCA_945787265.1 uncultured Gammaproteobacteria bacterium
GATATTTACGAAGGCCTGGCGCAACAGCACGAAAACCTCGAACTTGATGAAGTCGAGGCGGTGTTACACCTGGTGCAACGATTCGATCCGGTTGGCGTAGCGGCCAAATCGCCGAGCGAATGCATGGCGATTCAGCTGGAACAATACGACCCCGAAACGCCCTGCCTCGCCAAGGCAAAAGTGCTGGTCGACAAGTACCTCGAGCATCTTGCCAGTAACGATGTGGCGCTGCTCAAGCGTCGTTTGCAGGCCAGTGATAGCGAACTGGCAGAAATTATCAAACTGATCCAGACGACCAATCCGCACCCGGGTCACAGTATCAGTCAAAACCACGCAGAGTATGTGGTGCCGGATGTTTACGTCAGCAAGCAATCGGGACGCTGGCGAGTCAGTATCAATCCTGAGCACGCCCCCCGACTCCGGGTTAACGACCAGTACGCAAGCCTGATCAAGCGCAGCGACACGAGCGATCAGAATACTTATTTAAAAGACCACCTGCAGGAAGCGCGCTGGTTTATCAAAAGCCTGCAAAGCCGCAATGAAACCCTGCTGAGGGTCGCAACGGCAATCGTCGAACGCCAGCACGCTTTCCTCGAGTATGGCGAAGAGGCAATGCAGCCCATGGTGCTGCGCGATATTGCCGAACAGCTGGAGCTGCACGAATCGACGATCTCGAGAGTGACGACGCACAAATACATGCATACGCCGCGTGGTATACTCGAGTTCAAATACTTCTTTTCGAGCCATGTGGGTACCGCCGATGGCGGTGAATGCTCGGCCACGGCGATCCGGGCTATTATCAAAAAATTCGTCGCTGCTGAAAAGCCGGAGAAGCCACTAAGCGATAACAAGATAGCAACTTTGTTGGAGCAACAGGGTATTAACGTAGCCAGGAGAACCATTGCTAAATACAGGGAAGCGTTAAATATTCCACCGTCCAACGAGCGTAAACGTCTCTTCTGAGACACCAACGGTTCGCAGCGATGCGAATCTCACAGCCGAGGAGGTTACAGATGCAAGTCAGTCTAAGCGGTCATCATGTCGAAATAACGGAATCCATGCGCAACTATGTCAATGAAAAGATCGGCAAGCTCGATCGGCACTTCGACCAGGCGCTGGACATTCATATCGTACTCACTGTGGAAAAACTGCGTCACAAGGCGGAGGCCACACTGCACGTCAGCGGCGGTAAGCTGCATGCCGACGATGTCCGGGAAGATATGTATGCCGCAATTGATGGTCTCGTCGATAAACTTGATCGCCAGGGAAAAAAACACAAAGAAAAACTGAAGAACCATCGGCTCAAAGGCGTGTCCGCCGAGCTCGCATGAAATAAAAAAAGGGGGAGATTGCTCCCCCTTTTTTTTGCCCAAAACGAGATCCATTGCACTTGCATACTCGCACAATTGCATTAAGATTCGCGCATCGATTCCAACTCACCCACGTTCAATCCTTGAATAATGACAATTTCTGCACTTTTGTCACCACAAAGTATTTTTATCGATGCTGAAATCACCAGCAAAAAAAAGCTCCTGGAATTGATTGCAAATATCGTTGCTGATCGAGCCCATCTTCCCGAGTCCACGATCTACAGCAGCCTGCTGAATCGTGAACGGCTCGGTAGCACCGGGCTCGGCAATGGCTTTGCGGTCCCGCATGCTCGCCTGGAAAACCTCGACCAGACCATGGGCTTATTTATCCGCTTAAATGAACCAGTCAATTTCGAGTCGCCCGATAACATTCCGGTTGATCTGGTATTCACCATCATCATCCCCGAAGAAGCGACCGAGGAACACTTGCTGATCCTGTCTTCGCTTGCCGGCATATTCTCGAGGCCAGAGGTTTGTGAAGCGATACGCGCCGCGGCCAGTCGCGATGAAATAGAACAAATCATCCAGTCAGCTGAGCAATGAGACCCGCTTTAAAAACCCGTGAATTTCTCTCCCAGTATCAGCAAAAACCTAGACTAGACTTCAGCTCTCGCCCGGTTGGCCTGGTACTCGAGATAAAACGCTCGCGCCAGACCTCGGATACTTTCGATGCGACGACGCGCAACCACTTGTTGCAGGTAAACGGGTACAATGCGGCGCAGGATTTCATCACGCGTCAAAACCAGGCGCTGGCGCAAAATTCTGCTACACCTGCGCTTTCTTCGAGGATAGACACAGAGTGAAACTGGTGATTGTGAGCGGCCTTTCCGGCTCTGGAAAAACCGTAGCCCTGCATACGCTCGAGGACGCCGGTTATTATTGCATCGACAACCTGCCGCTCGGAATGCTGCCGCAACTCATCGACAATATGATCAATACGACTCCGGAACCCTATGACCTGGTCGCGATCGCTATCGATGCACGCAGCGGGATAGATAATTCAGATCATTTCGATGTCATCATGGAGAAAATTAACCAGCATCCGTTACAGGTCAAGATCCTGTTCCTGACCTCGGATACCTCGCGGCTGTTAAAGCGCTTTAGCGAAACCCGTCGCAAGCATCCGCTCTCCAGAACAGGCCTGCCGCTGGCCGATGCCATCCAGCAGGAAAAGAAAATGCTGGAAGACATTCACGCCAATGCAGATCTTTCGATTGACAGCTCGAATTTGAGCGTGCATGAACTGCGGCATATGATCATCGACCAGCTGCTATCGCAATCGAGCTCGGAAATGGGAATTTTAATTCAGTCCTTCGGCTTCAAGAACGGCGTTCCAGCCGATACCGATTTTGTATTCGACGTGCGTTGTTTACCGAATCCTCACTGGGAAAAAAGCCTCAGGCCATTAACCGGATGCGACCGAGCGGTGGTCAAGTACCTAGAGCAATACGAGGATGTTGAGAAGATGTTTGAATCGGTGCGTTCTTTCCTGCGCGACTGGATACCGCGCTTCGAAAAAGAGAATCGCAGTTACATGACGATCTCGATCGGCTGTACCGGCGGCAAACACCGTTCGGTATACCTGGCGGAACGCATTGCTGCAGATTTAAAAAAGGACCGCGGCAACCTGTCCATCCGCCACCGTGACATGGCATGAATGTCGGCATACTACTGGTAACTCACGAGGATATCGGCGCGCAGCTGATTAGCGTGGCCAGGACCATATTCAAACAGCCCCCAAAGCCGGTTTCGCTGGTGTCAGTACCGGCAGATCTCGAACCTGCAGTCCTCGGTAAGTTCGCAGACTTGATTCGTAATGCAATTGATGAGCAGGAACAGGGTCGAGGTGTACTGGTGCTCACCGATATCTTTGGTGCAACACCCGACAACCTGGCCCGGTATTTCGCCAGGGATCGCAATGTTCGGGTCGTTAGCGGGATAAACTTGCCGATGCTGCTGAGCGTATTAAACTACGCCCAACAATCGCTGGAGCAACTCAGCGAAACCGCGCTGAATGGCGGCAGGAGCGGGATACAGCAGAGTCAGGAATGATCACCGAAAACGTAACCATCGTGAACAAGCTCGGGCTGCATGCGCGCGCAGCATCCAAGCTGGTCAATTGCGCCAGCCAGTTCGAGAGCGAGGTGTTCATCACGCGCAAGGGCAATCGTGTCAACGCCAAGAGTATCATGGGTGTCATGATGCTGGCCGCAAGCAAGGGCGCTGAGCTGGAGCTCGAGATTGAGGGTAACGACGAGCAGGCCTGTCGCGATGCGTTGCTGAAACTAATCGGTGACCGCTTCGGCGAAGCCGAGTAACCGCGCAATGATTGAAGAGGATATCGAGCAACTGCGACAGGACGTATCGGTTGCGCTTGAATCCGACGACAGCGTTGAAGTATTAAAGTTACTGGGCTCTGTCAACGTGGCAGAGATCGCCTTGCTACTTGACTCACTGCCCCCGCAGCAGCGAGATTTGATCTGGCCGCTGATCGAACCGGGTGACCTGGGTGCCGTTTTACTGGAAACCCAGGACGACATCAGCGATGCCAAGCTCAAAGCGCTCGATCCTGAAGAAATTGCCGCGATCGTCGAAACCCTGCCCGATGTAGACGACCAGGCCGATCTTATCCTGGCGCTTCCCACCGACAAGCTTGTACAGACCCTGCATACGCTGGATGCGAACAAGCGTGAAAGGCTCGAATCGGTATTATCGTACAGCGAGGATACCGCCGGTGGCCTGATGAACCTCGACCAGGTCACGGTACGCGCCGACGTATCACTCGATGTGGTGTTGCGTTACCTGCGCATCCGCGGCGAGTTACCGGATCATACCGACCAGTTATTCGTCACCGACCGTCGCGACCATTACATGGGTTCATTGTATCTGCGTGACTTGCTCACCAATGACCCGGAAGTTGAAGTTAAAAGTATTATGCGCACCGATGTCGACGCGATGCACGTGCATATGTCTGATAACGAAGTGGCCCGTGAATTTGAAAAATACGACCTGGTGAGTGCGCCGATCGTCGATGAGGAACACAAACTGATCGGTCGTATTACCATCGATGACGTGGTCGATGTTATTCGCGATGAAGGCGATCACTCTATTATGAGCAGGGCAGGTCTGTCCGAAGAGGAAGACATGTTTTCACCGGTGCTGGTCACCTCCAGACGCCGTGGTATCTGGCTTGGAATTAACCTTCTGACCGCTTTTCTGGCGGCCTATGTCATCGGTTTTTTTGAAGATATTCTCGACCAGGTAGTCGCGCTTGCTATCCTGATTACCATCGTACCCAGCATGGGCGGCATCGCTGGTTCTCAAACTCTCACCATTGCAATCCGCGGGCTCGCCCTCGGACAACTCGGCAGCTCCAACTACCGTTCACTGATTGCAAAGGAGATATCGGTCGGATTTCTAAACGGGCTACTGTGGGCACTGGTAGTGGCTTCGCTTTCAATAATCTGGTTTGGGAATTTCGCGATTGGCATGATCATCGCATTTGCCTTGGTTGTGAACCTGCTGGCAGGGGCACTTGCGGGAGCAGTCATTCCGGTCGTCTTGCGTCAGATCGGTATCGACCCTGCAATCGCCGGTGGTGTGGTATTGACCACGGTTACCGACGTTGTCGGTATCATCGCGTTTCTCGGCCTGGCAACCCTGGTTCTGGGTTAGCAGCCTGTCGGACCCGGGATATCCTAGTGCCCCATGAATTGTCGCACCACCGCCTGGGTTTGCTCGGCCGCGACCCGCGCTGCCTTTTCGACCGCCTCCATATCGACACCCACCAGTTCAAGCGCCTCGGGATCAATCTCAAGATCGAATCTGCTGCCACTGCTGCCGCTGTGATTTGCGTTAACCCAGGCATCCGCAATATGGATTGCACCGGCAGTCAACATAAACTCCCCGCTATTTGCCGGATTATGATGCATTGCTACGGGTTCCCAGATCGACTGCGGAAGTTTCCAGAACTCGAGTAGACATCCGCCAATATCTGCATGCGAGTAGCTCAGGATTTCATGCTCGAGTTGCTCCATGGCGATGCCGCTGGTGTCTCGTTTTTCCAGCAATTCTATCATCAGGCCGGGTAACTTCAGATACATCACCAGGCGTCCAAGATCATGCAACAGGCCGGGGATATAGTAGTGTTGGGCGCCTGGAATTCCGGCGGATTGACCGATCTCGCGCGACATGATGGCGACCGCGACACTGTGTTCCCAGAAGCTGGCCATATTTACTCTGGTCGAAGGTATTCCCTCGAAGGCCTGAATCACCGCGGTGACCAGGACCAACTCACGAATCTGGCGCAAGCCAATGGTACTCACGGCCCGTTCGATGGATTCAATCCTGGTTGGAAAGCTGTAAAAAGCACTGTTCGCCATGCGTAACATGCGCGCACACAAATCCGGGTCACTGCGTAACAGGCCTGCAATCGAATTAGTGGTCGATTTCGGATCGACAATCAATTCCTCGAGGCGATAGTAGATATCCGGCAGGCTCACCAGTTTATCAACTTCTTCAACCAGCAGGTGAAGACCGATGGTTCCCTGTGCCGCCGCGACGTCTAATGGATTAACG
>CALZHS010000121.1 GCA_945787265.1 uncultured Gammaproteobacteria bacterium
ACAGGCTGGCGAGGCTGGTAATTAACAGCAGTGGCAGCAGGACAATAAAAACAGGCTTGTAAAAATCACGATACCCAATACCACAGGCGTTCATTACCACGATTTCGTGATCGTTATACAGGCGGCCAAAGGTGAAAATAATGCCCAGGAAATAACTAATCG
The DNA here is from genome assembly GCA_945787265.1 of uncultured Gammaproteobacteria bacterium. Classification (GTDB taxonomy): domain Bacteria; phylum Pseudomonadota; class Gammaproteobacteria. Next base: position 163 of record CALZHS010000121.1, read on the forward strand.
GCAGCAGCATCGCCAGCATGTTGACCGACTGACTCAGCATAACCGCGCCCAGGGCCTGCTGCGGGACATCGCCATCGGCAATATCGGCCAGAACCCTGCCGAGGGCATTACTCATTAAAATAATGTACAGGACCACCATCGTTGCAGCGCTGGTTTTAACAATTTCCCGCGACAGGTAGGAAGTAATTATATTGCGCATCACTGCATTGACATCCGTTTACTCTGGCCCCTGCCAGTCTGCTTGCCGGTTACTTAAACTACGCTGAATAATCACGGTATTTTGTCACATACGACTGGTTTTTTTTGGCGCTTCACGTATCTTATCGCGTTATCACAGTCACCAACACCAGGAAAATCATGGAATTCAGCCTCAAGCATAATAGTCCCGAAAATGCGCGTAGCGCCTGCCAGATTATTACCGTTTCACAACCCCGAAAACTGTCTCGCAGCGGTCAGCGTGTTGACAAGGCCAGCAAGGGATTCCTGACTTCGATTATCACGCGCGGTGACATGGAAGGAAAGCTGGGACAAACCCTGTTGCTACCGGATGTTGCCGGGGTTCAGGCACAGCGTGTTTTACTGGTCGGTTGTGGCAAGCAAAACGAAATGAACGAGCGTAACTTTGCCAAGCTGATTAATTCGATTACTACTGCGCTTTCAGCTTGCGGTGCCCGCGATGCTGAATTCTACCCCGGTGATGTTGCGCTAAAGAGTCGTGACCTGGCCTGGAAAATCAGGCAGGCGACACTGCTGGCAAACAACAGCGAGTACCGATTCGACCAGCTTAAAAGCGACAAGTCACCGCAACGCAAAGGCTTGCGCAGGTTAAACTTTAATATTGCAAGAAGTGATTCAAGCAAGGCAAAACAGGCCGTCAGTGAAGCGCAGGCGATTAGCGCGGGTATGAGCATCGCCCGGGACCTTGGCAACCTGCCGGCAAACGTTTGTACGCCGGGCTATATCGCCAGGCAGGCCAGGTTATTAGCCAGGGACGAGAAGCGCCTGCGGGTTAACGTGCTCGATGAGGCAGACATGAAACGGCTGAAAATGGGTTCCCTGCTTTCGGTCAGTGCCGGCAGTCGACAACCGGCAAAACTGATCACGCTGGAATACCGTGGCGCCGCAGCGAAGGAACAACCCATAGCGCTGGTCGGTAAAGGCGTCACTTTCGATACCGGTGGAATTTCGCTAAAGCCCGGCGCCGCGATGGATGAAATGAAATTTGATATGTGCGGTGCGGCTTCGGTAATCGGAACATTGAAAGCCGTTACCCAGCTGCAACTGCCGATTAACGTGGTGGGAATTATTCCAGCCACCGAAAACATGCCCGACGGGCTTGCCACAAAACCGGGAGATATCGTCACCAGCATGTCCGGACAAACCATCGAAATTCTTAACACCGATGCCGAGGGGCGCCTGATTCTTTGCGACGCGCTGACCTATGCCGGAAAATTCAAACCCCGCAGCGTTATCGATATTGCCACCCTGACCGGTGCGGCGATTATCGCGCTCGGAAAGGTTCCTTCCGCAGTACTTGGTAATAACCGCAAATTGATCGATGACCTGATAAAGAGCGGGCAACAAATCGAGGACAAGATCTGGGAATTGCCCCTGTGGGACGAGTACCAGGACCAGCTGAAAAGCAATTTTGCCGATATGGCCAATATCGGCGGCCGCGATGCCGGTACCATCACGGCATCCTGCTTTCTGTCAAGATTTACCCGGGACTACAAATGGGCGCACCTGGATATTGCCGGTACCGCCTGGAAATCAGGCGAAGAGAAAGGCGCTACCGGTCGTCCGGTTCCATTGCTCACCCAGTACATACTCAACCAGGTCAAATAGTGACACGAATCGATTTCTACCAGCTCAATCCCGAACGCACGAGTTACGACCATGTGGTTTGCCAGCTATGCCAGAAAGCATATGAAAACAGGCAGCTAACCCTGTTGCTGACGCAAAACCAGCAGCAGAGCGAGCATCTCGATAACAGGCTCTGGACTTACTCCGACGACAGCTTCCTGCCCCACGACCGGGAGCAAACCGGGGACCTGGTTACACCTATATTAATCCACGATAATCCTGACCCTGGCGGCGAGCGCCAACTATTAATAAACCTGTCCGCTTCAGTGCCATCCTACTTTGCGCAATTCGAACGCGTCATCGAACTGGTTACCGAAGAAAACAAGACACAGGCGCGTGCGCATTACAGTTACTACAAGGAACGCGGTTATCCGCTCAAACACATTAACTTATGACCGATCAAACAGATATTCCGATTCTGACCGACCTGATAGAGAAAGGCATCGAGATCAAGCTGTCCGACCTGGGCCTGGATGACGAACTGGAGACCAATGCAGAAGCGCCCTTCAACAGCGAGAACGCCGCAATTGAAATCGCGGTTCCCGAAACCGAAAACACTGATCCCTTTCAGGATAACCCGGAGCTCGAGCAGATGGTTCGTCGCATTTTCGACGAACACACCGAGCGTGCCTGGCAGGAAATCAAGCTCGCCATTCAGCAGCACCTCAACAAGTCCTGATCGAACCATCCTGCAGAAGGACCACGAAAGTATTTGGAAACCTTTAGCACCCACATTCACCTCGGTCAACACTTCCGCAAAAGGCGCTCCCAACCGGCGTATGCGCCGGTTGGCCCATCCATGGAATCGCTTGGAGCTCGGCATCCATGCCTCGCTACACTTTTGCGGAAGTGTAGACCGAGCTAACGATTGTTCTATCGGTGGTCGTGCCCTTACTGAAATCTTATCCGGGCCGAACTGCTGATAGAAACAGTGCATTTTTGAGGGGCGGCACGCTATAATCGCGCCCTTTGATTTGCGCCACCGAGTTAATGGATAAAACCTACGATCCCCATTCAATCGAAGAAGCCTGGTACCAACGCTGGGAACAACAGGGCTACTTCGCTGCCCATGGAGACGGTGACCCATACTGTATCGTGATCCCGCCACCGAACGTGACCGGCAGCCTGCACATGGGGCACGCGTTTCAGGACACGATCATGGATACCCTGATCCGATATCACCGTATGAAAGGTGATAATACCCTGTGGCAGCCGGGCACCGATCATGCCGGGATCGCAACGCAAATGGTTGTCGAGCGACAGCTAGGCCAGGAGGGAAAAACCCGGCATGACCTGGGTCGTGACGCGTTCACCGAACGCGTGTGGAAATGGAAAGCGGAGTCCGGCGGAACGATTACACGTCAGCTGCGACGCATGGGCGCGTCACCCGACTGGGCACGCGAGCGCTTCACCATGGATGACGGGTTGTCGGCAGCGGTGCAGGAAGTTTTTATCAAGCTTTACGAGGAGGACCTGATTTATCGGGGCAAGCGCCTGGTTAACTGGGACCCGGTCCTGCATACCGCAATTTCTGACCTCGAAGTCATCAACGAAGAAGAAAAGGGATTTCTCTACCACGTACGCTATCCACTCGTTGACGGACCGATTAACGGCATGACGCACCTGGAGATAGCCACCACACGCCCCGAAACGATTCTCGCCGACGGTGCCCTCGCGGTTAACCCTTCAGATAAACGCTACCGGGATTTTGTTGGCAAGCGGGTACAGGTACCGAGGACGCCGCGCGTTATCCCGATCATTACCGACGACTACGTCGATCCCGAATTCGGCACCGGCTGCGTCAAGATCACACCGGCCCATGACTTTAACGACTACGAAGTCGGTCAGCGCCACGAAATGGAAGTCATCAACCTGTTCACGATCGATGCGATCATGAATGAAAATGCACCCCCGGCCTACCAGGGCATGGATCGCTTCGAGGCGAGGGAACAAATCGTCAAGGACCTCGACTCCGAGGGCTTGCTGGTCAAGGCGGAAGCGCACGTTTACAAACGCCCCTATGGCGATCGTTCCGGCGTTGTCATCGAACCTTACCTGACGGACCAGTGGTTTGTTCGTGCCGAGCCACTGGCAAAACCTTCTATTGAGGCCGTAAAGGACGGCCGGATTCGCTTCATTCCCGAAAACTGGAGCAAGACCTATTACAACTGGATGGAAGATATCCAGGACTGGTGTATTTCGCGTCAGATCTGGTGGGGGCATCGCATTCCCGCATGGTACGACAATTACGGCAATGTTTACGTCGCACCCGATATCGACGCGGTGCGCAAAAAATATGGACTTGCCGACGATATCGAACTGACCCAGGACGAGGACGTGCTCGATACCTGGTTTTCATCGGCGCTGTGGCCGTTCAGCACGCTCGGCTGGCCTGACCGCAATGATCCGGCCTTAAATACCTTTTACCCGACCAGCGTACTGGTCACCGGATTCGATATCATCTTCTTCTGGGTTGCACGGATGATCATGTTCGGCCTCAAATTCATGGATGACGTGCCCTTCAGAGAGGTCTATATCCACGGATTGGTGCGTGACGCCGACGGCAATAAGATGTCAAAGTCCAAGGGTAACGTACTTGATCCGCTGGACCTGATCGATGGTATTTCGCTCGATGACCTGGTGGCGAAGCGAACCACCGGCCTGATGCAGCCGGAGATGGCACCGAAGATCGAAACTGCGACGCGACGGCATTTCCCGGAAGGGATACCGGCTTATGGCACCGATGCGTTGCGCTTTACCTTCACCGCGCTCGCAACAACCGGGCGCGACATACGCTTCGACCTCGGGCGCATCGAGGGTTACCGCAACTTCTGTAATAAATTATGGAACGCAACGCGCTACGTATTGCAAAACACCGATGGCGAGGACTGTACCGCGGGTACCCCGACGCTGGCCGATCGCTGGATTATCGCGCGCCTGCAACAGGTCAGCCAGGATATCGGTCGGCATATCGAAGGATATCGATTCGATCTCGTCGCTCGCGATTTGTATGAATTTGTCTGGAACGACTATTGCGACTGGTACATAGAGCTGTCCAAGCCGGTGTTGTATGCCGATGACTACCCCGTTGCAGCTAAAAAAGCAGCCCGGCATACGCTGGTGACGGTACTAGAAGCAATACTTCGTTTGTTGCACCCGGTCATGCCCTACATCACCGAAGAGCTCTGGCAACGCGTCGCACCGCTGGCGTGGATCGAGGGCGATACCATCATGCGCCGCCCCTATCCAGAGGCCGATCCGGCGCTGATTGACATGGCCGCGCTGGCGGAACTGGATTGGGTCAAGACTTTTGTTATGGGTGTCCGGCAGATTCGTTCCGAGATGGATATCAAACCGGGCAAGCCGCTACCGGTCATCTGCCAGAATGGGGATGAAAGGGACCGTCAAAACATCGAAGACAATCGATCCCTGCTGTTATCGCTGGCAAAGCTCGAATCGATTACCTGGCTGGAGCAGGACGCCCGGGCCCCCGAGTCCGCGACCTCGCTGGTGGGCGAAATGCAGTTGTTGATTCCACTCGCCGGACTTATCGACAAGGATTCCGAACTGCAGCGCTTACAGAAGAATATCGAGAAACTGGAGCAGGATGCGCAACGCATCAATGCAAAACTCTCGAACGAAAACTTGGTTTCGCGCGCACCGGAAGATGTCGTCGACAAGGAGAAGCGCAAGCTTGCCGACACCGAGTCGGCGCTCGGTAGCCTGCGCACGCAGGCAGAGAAGATCGCAGCAATTTGACCGTTTACCAGGTATGGTGAACTTTTCCAGCTCCCCGGGTTCAAACCCGCTACCAACCTAAATAACAACTCGGGGGAGAAAAAATGGGGTTCATTGAAAGGTCAAGTGCGCCGATTCTGTAAATACATGATTTATTATCGAAGCTGCATTCTCCATT
>CALZHS010000122.1 GCA_945787265.1 uncultured Gammaproteobacteria bacterium
TTTTGATATTTTCAATATCGTGTTTGAACTCGGCGGATTCCCTTTTCAGTTGGATGAAATGCCAGCCGAGCCAGAATACGAATCCCAGGATGACCAGGAAACCTTCGGATCCGACGAAGGGATAAATTGCCCCGAAGGTGTCGATATTGAGCCAGTTGTCAACTGCACCAGTAGCCATAGTATTTTCTCCTAATTGTCAGTGATCGATAAGTGAGATCAGGAGCCGCTACGGGCTTCTTCTCGAATTGCCTGGGCCACTTCGTCGGCATCTGCAGCGCGCGCCGATTCGTGGTTGATATCCAGGCCAACCAATTCAATTTCACGCGGGATACGCAGCATACCCATGCCGTTGAGGATCTTCGACACGATCAAGGCCGGGAAGAAACCCAGTACGAAGAACATGATCAACGCGCCGATGAAGTTGCCCCACGGGGAAATGGTCGCATAGCCCTCGAAAGGCGACGACGGGTAACCCCACAGCATGAAGCCCGCCACGACGATTCCATAGAAACCGGCATAACCATGCACCGCAACCGCACCAACGGCATCGTCGATCTTGAACCTGCTTTCGACCCAGAAATGCATCTTGTAGGCGACGAAAGCACCGCCGCCGCCAATCAGCATGGCCTGGATGGGATGATACAGGTCGTTACCCGACGAGGCGCCGATAACACCTGCCAAACCACCGGAGTAGGTCCAGAACGCGTCACCATCCGAAACCAGGTAAGCCACCATCAGACCGCCCGACAGCGACATCAGGAAGTTAAAGGTAATCGCGGAAAGCGTCGTCGGCTGCAGATAGATGTTGGTGGCACTGAAGAAGCTCTTTCCCTCCACGTCCAGCATCGCGGAGCCATAGACATCGATGGTCGGAATATTACAGGCCACGTAGAAGCCCCAAAAACCGGTATAAATCAGGAACAGTCCTATGGTTACCAGCCACGGGTTATGGGGATTGATATTTCTAGGCGTTCCATCCGGTCTGAATTTGCCGATGCGCGGTCCCAGTATCAATAAAACACCGAGCGCAAAACCACCGGCTATTGCGTGAATAACACCGGAGGCGTAAGCGTCATGGTAACCCAGTTTTTGCACCATCCAGCCGTTCCAGGACCAGCCCCAGGAGGCATCGATAATCCAGGTAAAGGAACCAATGACGACCGCCAGGATCCAGAAGGCACTGGGGCGGATACGCTCGATCACGGAACCAGAGACGATCGACGCCGCGGTCCACGAAAACAGCAGGAAGGCGGCCCAGAAGACACCGTTAATACGTGCCCAGTAGGCGGTATCGTCCGCGGTCAGCGTATCCTGCACCGGCGCACCACCCATGTGGGTTCCCATCAGTTCGCTCCAGGGTGTTGCCCAGGGTGCGTCGACCAACGGGCCGATGATCCAGGGACCGTTGACGAACGCGAAATAAATCCACCAGCCGAAGAAGAAGAAGGTAATCGTCACCAGTGGAATCAGCATGGTGTTCTTCATCAGGGTGTGCGTATGATTCTTGTAACGCGAGGCCCCCACCTCGTACATACAGAAGCCGACGTGTATTAAAAACATGAACACGACGGTGACCCAATAATAAAACTCGGTAAATATTATTACGAGTGAGCCCAGTTCATTATCCATCCTCTCGTTACCTCGCTTGTCGCGGTTTATTGAATGCCAGAAGCACGCTGGCGCAGCCTTTTTTATAATTTCGGATCGGCCTTAACTTACCCGTTACTGTAAATACCGCTAGACCTCCTCGAAAGTCATCCGCTATTTATACCTTATAATCCCTACAAGCATCAATGTTTTTGCACTAACTTGGTGCTAAAAAATTAAGCGCAAAAAAAAGGATTGCCAGTCTCCCGGGCAATCCTTAAAGTGTTTGCTGCGCCTGGGCTACCTCAAGCGAATTTCTCGTAGGCCTTGCGTAAATCCACCATCGGGTGACCACTCGCCATCTGGAATTTCACCAGCAGCTCGCGCGCGATCATGTCACGGTCCTGCTGGTTATCCGGCAGTTCGATCGTTTCCGGGATGCTTACCCAGCCGTTGATATTGCGATCGAATACCGCGGGACGCCCTTCCTCGTATCCCATGTGCACATCTTCAAGCCAGTTCAAATCCTGCCAATCCATAATTTCCATATACTTGCGCAGAAAAGGCGTGCAGCGATCCATGTCCGGTACCAGGTTGACATCGTATCGATAGCCGATGTGCTGACCGATGATTTTCTCGCGCTCGGAATCAACCCCGTCGCCCTCGAGGAAATGATTGATATCTTGTTCAGCCATAATTAAATCCTCCTTAGAAACGTGTCATGTCGGGACGGCCGACCGTGTATTGGGTGCCGGCCATTGGTACCTGCGCGCAGGCCGAGGCTTCGAGCGTTAGCGCCGCCAGGTCTTCCGGCTCGAGCGAGTGGATGTTGGTCTTGCCACAGGCCCGTGCAATCAGCTGCGCCTCGATAGTCAACGTGTGCAGGAAGTTATATACCCGTTCCGCGGCTTCGTCAGGATCGAGACGCTTGCGCAGGATCGGGTCCTGGGTCGCCACGCCGACCGGACAACGCCCGGTATGGCAGTGGTAGCAATAACCGGCCTCGACGCCCATTTCTTTTTCGAAATCCGCCTCCGGAATATCCTTATTGCAGTTCAGCGCCATCAACGCCGAGTGACCGATCGCGACCGCGTCCGCGCCGAGCGCGATCGCCTTGGCAACGTCGGCGCCGTTGCGAATACCGCCCGCGTATACCAGCGTGATTTCACCGGACTTGCCGACGTCGTCCAGTGCCTGACGCGCCTGGCGGATCGCGGCGATACCGGGTACCCCGGTATCCTCGGTGGCAAGATGCGGCCCGGCGCCGGTACCACCTTCCATGCCGTCCATGTAAATCGAATCGGGACCGGTCTTGGCCGCCATCCGCACATCGTCGTAGACGCGTGCCGCGCCCAGCTTGAGCTGGATTGGAATCTGACCGTCGGTGGCCTCGCGAACTTCCTGGATCTTCAGTGCCAGGTCATCCGGACCCATCCAGTCAGGATGACGCGCCGGCGAACGCTGGTCGATACCGGCCGGTAGCGAGCGCATTTCGGCGACCTGGTCGGTTACTTTTTGCCCCATCAGGTGACCGCCGAGACCAACCTTGCAGCCCTGGCCGATAAAAAATTCACAGGCATCGGCGAGGCGCAGGTGGTTCGGGTTAAAACCGTAACGCGACTGGATACACTGGTAGAACCATTTTGAAGAGTAACGCCGTTCGTCGGGAATCATGCCGCCTTCACCGGAACAGGTTGCGGTGCCTGCCATGGTCGCGCCACGCGCGAGTGCGGTCTTGGCCTCGTAACTCAGCGCGCCGAAGGACATGCCGGTAATGTAAACCGGGATATCGAGTTCCAGTGGCTTTTTGGCATTAGGGCCAATCACGGTTTTAGTCAGGCACTTCTCACGGTAACCCTCGATGACAAAACGCGTCAGGGTTCCGGGCATGAAGGTCAGGTCGTCCCAGGTCGGAATCTTCTTGAACAGCGAGAAGCCGCGCATGCGGTAGCGCCCGAGTTCGGACTTGATATGAATATCGTTGATAACTTCGGGCGGAAAGATAAAGCTTTTACCGAGGTTATACGGATCTTTTTTTGAATTTTCAGACATTTTCTGTTCTCCAGTATCTCGAGCTTTGCCTAAAGCACCAGTTTCTTTTCGGTCGGTTCAAGGTTGTCGTAGTTCCACAACTGCTTGCCCGAGGTGAGCTTGACAATGCTGTCGATACCGTTGGGGGCCTCCATTTCATATAGATCGAGCTTGCCCTTGAGGTACTTCTTGTCGAGGTCGGTCAATTCGGTTTCGACACAGTCGACGCCGAGGCTCGCGATTTTACCGGCCACGTAAATGGTGCCGTCATACATCGAGTCGCCGAGGTTATCGCCGGTATCACCAAGGATGATCATGCGACCGCGCTGCATCATGAAACCGGTAAATGCACCGACACTGCCACCGACAATGATGGTGCCACCCTTTTGATCGATACCGACGCGCGCGCCGGCCTGGCCCTTGCAGACCAGGTCACCGCCTCGAATTGCCGCACCGAACAGCGAACCCGCGTTTTTTTCAATGACCACGGTCCCTGCCATCATGTTCTCGGCGCAGGACCAACCAACGCGACCCGTGATATGCACGTTGGGGCCATCGATCAGGCCGCAACCGAAGTAACCGAGGCTGCCCTCGAACTTCAAGTTCAGGCGGTTCAGAATGCCAACGCCCAACGAATGCTTGGCACGCGGATTCTGCACGGTAATGGTGCCATGACCTTCCTGCATCAGTTGACGAATGCGGGTATTGATATCGGTGATCTCCATGTCTGCCGCGTCGAATTCCGCGGACTTGTCAAAGTCGACCTCGTAAGACCATGGATAGGTGAAGTTCTCTTCCTCGGTTGCCGAGAAATACATTTGCTGGGTCCGACCAGCGAGCTGCTCCTCGTGCAGCCCCATTTCATGGGATGTGGTTACGCTGCCCATACTTTTACCTCCCCTTGATAAGGATCCCAGGTGTCTATTTCACGCGGGAAAATACTGCGAATAGCTACTTCTTCAGAAGCAAGGCCGACAAATTCGTCGCTTTCGTAAAGCACCATCGGCTTGGCCGCCATGACGTCCTTGGCCATACCGAGCTGGTCACTGGTGGCAACCAGGTAAGTGAATACCCCGTCGAGTTCATTGATGGAGCGCGTCATCGCGGATTCGAGTTCGTCACCCTGGTTGATACGATCGGCGATATATACCGCGATCAGCTCCGAGTCACAGTTCGACATGAAACGGTGCCCACGGCGTTCGAGGTCGCGGCGGTTGGTCCAGTAGTTGGTGAGCTGGCCATTGTGTACCACTGAAACATCGTTGAACGGGTAGGCCCAGTAAGGGTGGGCCGAGCGAATATCGACGTCCGATTCGGTCGCCATGCGCGTATGCCCAATGGCGTGCGTACCGACAAAACCATTGAGACCGTACTGTTCGGAAACGATCGCTGCATCGCCGAGGTCCTTGATAAGTTCCAGGCCCTTGCCCACCGAAAGGATCTCGGCGCCTTCGATATCCTCGATGAAATCGATTAAACGCTTGAGGTCACCGCCGAATTTGAAGTGATAGCGGAAAGCGTACTCGGTCGCGTCTTCTTTCTTGATGACATCGGCACCCATTTCCTCGAGGCGGGTATCGACCTCGGCCTTGCGCGTTATAACCTGCTTGTGAATATCAAAACCGGTCCTCATGTCTTCCTGCTCGGCGACCTTGAAGCGCAAAATATAAACGCCCTCCTCGCCCTTGCCGTAAAGCGCAAAACCGGTCGAATCGGGACCGCGATGCTTCAATGCCTGCAGCATCTGGGTCATCTCGCTACCGATATCACTGGTGACGCCGCCTTTCCAGATAAGTCCAGCAATACCACACATAAGAATATCCTCTTGGAGTAAAAGTTTGGCTGCCGGGGCTGCCTTAAATTTAAATCCCGGTGCAGAGAAGCCCTGCACCGGAATAATTTGAAATAAGCCTAGGGCAGACAGTCGAGATAGGTTTCGACGTCCCAATCGGTAACCGTATGATTAAACCGCTCCCACTCGTCACGCTTGTAATGCTCGAAAACCTTGAACATTTCGCCCGGCATGGCTGACTGGATAACCTCATCGGCACGCAGTTCATCGAGCGCTTCACCCAGCGACATCGGTAATTTCTTGACATCTTTACCCGCATCAATCGCTTCATAGATGTTGCGTTCTTCGGCTTCACCGGGGTTGAGGTCATTGTCGATCCCATCATCGAAGGCCTTCAACAGCGCTGCTCCCATCAGGTAGGGATTAACCATCGAATCCACCGAGCGGTATTCGAAACGACCCGGTGCCGAGACACGTAATGCACAGGTACGGTTCTGGTTACCCCAGTCGGCAAAGATCGGCGCCCCCCAGTCGGCAAAGATCGGCGCCCAGAAACCGGTATCCCAGAGACGACGGTAAGAATTAACCGTTGAGGATCCGATCGAGGTCAACGCTCCAAGATGCTTGATGACACCACCGATTGACTGCAGCCCGATCGGGCCTGGTGCACGCTCATCAATTGAAGGATCGGGCATGAAAGTGTTTTCACCACCGACACGGTAGCTGAAAGCTCCCTCCATCCCCGGCAAGGACTCCATACCCAGCTTGTTGACCACGTCTTCCCCGCCGCGCCACAGTGACATATTGTGGTGACAGCCCGAGGCCGAAACACCCATGAACGGCTTAGACATGAAACAGGCAATGAGGTTGTCTTCGCGTGCGACCTGCGCGCAGATCTGACGGTAAGTCGTGAGACGGTCTGCATTACGCAGGACATCGTCGAACTGGGTATTGAGTTCAAGTTGACCCGGCGCATCTTCGTGATCGCCCTGGATGATATCGAGACCCATTTGTTGCGCATACTCGATTACCTTCATGAAGGTTGGTCGCAGTTCTTCGAACTGATCTATGTGATAGCAGTTGGGCTTGGTAACGCCGCCAGTCATCTTGCCGTCTTCGCCGCGCTTCAACCACATCATTTCCGGCTCGGTACCGCAGCGCATGTCAAGCCCGTGCTTGTCCTGGAATTCATTGTGGATACGACGCAAATTACCGCGGCAGTCGGAAGTCAGCGCGCCACCCGGATTTTCGCGTTCTTCGCGGTTACGGAACAGGGTGCAGAAAACACGACCGATACGCTTGTCCCAGGGTAATTGACAGAAAGTCTCAGGATCGGGAATGCCAACCAGTTCAGATGACTCGGGTCCATAGCCGATATAATGGCCGTGGCGATCGACAAACAGGTTCGCGGTTGAGCCGTAAACCAGTTGAAAACCTTTTTCGGCCAGGCGCTCCCAGTGCATGGCTGGAATTCCCTTACCGACGATGCGTCCGGTAACGGAAATAAACTGGTAGTAAATATAGTCAACACCAGTTTCCTTGATTTTCTCGCTTACCTGCTTCACCAGTTCGGCACGCCCAGGTGCTTCTACATGTGCTTGTAAATCGGTCATTTCACCCTCCACGGTTTCAAAGACTTAAATTCTTATACTCTTCAGGTCTTGCTGTTTAATGTTATTCCGGTTGTGCGCTTTATTCTTGCCGGAACCCCATCATAGCGCCGCCGGGGGTGCATCCCGAGCGAACCAGACAGGTCGTCATGGTATACCCATCAACTCCCACAAAACAAGACCTAAAGTGTGTTTTTTTGTACAATTTTGGTTTTATGTGCCGATTTCAGTAGACCAATTTTATGGGCAAGATTCAAAGTCCATAATTATCTCGGCTCAATGGAAACACCTGGATTGCCTTGAAAGATCGATATAGTTTATTTTTGTTAATAATTTCAATAATTTAAAAAAATATCTAACCCACGTCCCAGTTTTCACGCGTGCGTCTCGGATATGACCAGCCTTTCAACACGAGGATGCCAATTTAACGATCTCAAAGCATCTTTGAGCGTTAATTAGGCTGATAAACCCTTGATTTGCGCACCGTATTGCCGCATTATTGTACCAATTTACAGTACCATATTAGATCACTCAATCGAGGAGCCCACCGGCGTGAAAGCAGCCATCAGCAGCGCCCCGTTAGATTCAGATTTTAAACCGGTTAGCAAGGAAACCGGTACTCGCGTTGGTGTTACCACCAGCAACGTCGCCGCCCAGTTGCGCCGCCGCATCCTCGAGGGTAAATATGCTTACGAGGAACGCCTGCCAGCGGAACGGAACCTGGCCGAAGAGTTCGGCGTTTCTCGTGGCACTATCCGCTCGGTACTGGAAATTCT
>CALZHS010000123.1 GCA_945787265.1 uncultured Gammaproteobacteria bacterium
CATGAAGCGAATGACGGCCTAGAAATCTCAAGATAGTGGGCAGCTGCCCACAAAAATTAATTCTAAAATTATTGGGCGAAAATCTTGTCATGGCAAGAGTTCTGGCGTAGGGTGTTGTTCGAAATCGGCTGCGCAGATTGATCTATGGCGAGCGCCATCGAATTATTATTAAGCGAAATCGAGGCTTACTGTCGCAACGCCGGCATTGCCGAGTCGACCTTCGGTCGCCAGGCGGTTAACGATGGCAAGTTATGTGCCCGACTTCGCTCCGGTAAAAACCTGACGCTTGAAACCGTGCAGCGAATTCGTGATTACATCGATTTGTCTGTGTCGACAAGCGACGTCACTTCGAGTGAAGCAGGGGCCGGTATCAATGGGCCAATAAAAAAGGGGAGCAAAGCCATGAAACATATTACCGATGATCGACCGTTCCGGTTTTACGATAATCGCCAGAAGTACCTGGCTTTCGTCAATACCTGCAACGAGAAATGGAAAGTTGCCGAACGTGCCACGCAGGAACTCACCCATATTCGACCCTCGCCACCGGCGCTACGCCTGTTCGATGCCGGGGTCGGCGACAGCACGGTGTTGAGCCATTTAATGCGCGCGATGCATCGGCGTTTCCCTACCATTCCGTTTTTCATTGTCGGCAAGGAAGTCAGCCTCGAGGACGTGCGCCTGACCCTTGAAAAGCTGCCCGACCGTTTCATCGAGCACCCGGCAAGCGTCATCATCGTCACCAACCTTTACTACGCCGAGGCGCCCTGGCTGATGCCGAATGACGTTGCCAAGGCAGCGGCGCTTAACTGGATCGAAATGCCGCTGCAGGGAGACTCCGCTCACGAGTTCGGCGAACAGCTGCGCGGTATCGATAAGGAGCTCGTCGATGGCTGGCAGGTCAAGGCGAATGAAAAATCGGGTAACCCGATGTATGTCAGGCCCTCGGTGCTGGTCATGTTTCGTGAGGACCACCGGTTTTTGCTCGACGACGTCATCCCCCGCCGCGGCCAGGCGGCTGGCGGCGATTACGACCTGGTGCTGGCGTCACAGCCCTGGCGGGCTCGCATGAGCGCCGAATTCAAGGTCAAGCACGTGCTCGCGCCGCTGACCAAGAGCCTGCGTCCGGGCGGCAGGTTGCTGACAGCCCAATCCTGCGGTAATGATCCCGGTCTCGAACTGGTGCGAAAAATCTGGCCCGACGAGGATCCGTTTACGGTCGATCGCCACGAATTGATAAAAACGCTCAAGGAATACCTGGGTCGCGCCGCCCAAAATTACAACTTCAACGCCGGCTCCGAAGCTAAATCACTAATCCGCTACCATATGCACACTTTACCAACGGAGATCAGTGACGCGATTGGTACTTCGACCCTGTTTGCGGCGTGGAACGCGGCAATCTATGTCGGGCAGATCGAAGACGAGCGCCTCGAACCGGTAGTGTCCTCTGGTGAATACCTCGACGCGACTGCCGAGGTATTGCAAAAGCATAACGGTATCTGGTTTAACGATGAGACCTTCGTGGTTTCGAGAAAACGCGACAACTAAACGCTTGCTGCGGATTGCATTTACGGCGTTATTGCTGGCATTCGGGTCGATCATGAATCTCAACGCGAATCAATCAGGAAACGGTAAACGCGTGCCTGCCGAGTGGGAGCCACAGGAAGCCGTCTGGCTGCAGTGGCCGAGTGAATTCGAGCGCGTGTTCCAGCCAGCATTCGCGGACATGACTGCCATTATCAGCCGCTACCAGAGACTGAATATCCTGTTCGATTCGATGTCGGACCATAAACAGGCCCGGCAGGCAATCGAAGCCGCGGGTGCCGATCCCGACCATGCCAATATTATCTGGCATCATATTCCCAACGACAGTGCCTGGATGCGAGACAACGGACCCGTCTATATCGTCGATAACGGCGTAATGCGGATTCAAAACTGGGAATTCAATGCCTGGGGCGGGGCCTTCGGCAGTCATATACCCTTCGACCAGGATAACCGGGTGCCATCGCTGCTCGGAGAGAAACTCGATATGCCGGTTGACGTTATCGACATCGTGCACGAGCGCGGCAACCTGGAATTCAACGGTGTCGACGCTGTCATCCTGAACTGGAGCACGCTCGGTGATCCCGATCGCAACCCGGGATATACGCGAGAACAGGCCGAGCGCGACCTCGGGCAACACTTCGGGGTGTCCCGCGTGGTCATGGTAGAAGGCATCCCCGCCGGGGACCTGACCCGGGGTCATATCGACGGTTTTGCGCGCTTTATCGATGCCGAAACCGTGGTGGTATCGCAGTGCACTGCCGACTCTCATTGTCAACCCGGTGATGGTGCCGATGGCAGCGTCTACGACAATGCCGCGAAAACTATCGCGGCCGCAGGCTTCACGGTTATTCGTGACCCGATCCTCGGACAGGTCAGGTACCGGGACA
The DNA here is from genome assembly GCA_945787265.1 of uncultured Gammaproteobacteria bacterium. Lineage (GTDB taxonomy): Bacteria > Pseudomonadota > Gammaproteobacteria. Next base: position 2,430 of record CALZHS010000123.1, read on the forward strand.
AGATTTTCGATACCAATTACCTCAACTGGCTGGTCGGCAATGGCTTCGTTATCGCGGTCGGTTTTGGTGACGAGGGGACCGACGCGGCGGCAAAACAGCGCATCGAAGGTTACTTTCCCGGCCGCGATGTCCATATCGTCGAGATGCTGGAATCCTGGTATGACGGTGGTGGTGTACACTGCCATACCAATGATCAACCAGCGTTATAGGAACTTTATCTTGGGAACTATCAAACACCGGGGGCTTGCCTTTTTGATAGCCGCCTGCTGCGGCAGCGTCAGCGCCGATCACAAGGCCGATGCCCCCTGGTCGTGGCATATTTTGTCATCCGGCCTGGACGAGAGCAGGCTCTCTGTCTACCGGCGTGATCAACTGCTTGGCATTTTTAACCTGAGTTGTGATCTCACCGATGCCACGGAAAGGCCAGCAATGGAAAACGGTGCCAGCCTGGAGCTGGTCCGGATCGACTCGCATCCCGAAGGGCTGCTGTTGATTACCTGCAATGTCGGGGCGCACTCGCAGCAGGTTGCCATTATCGACCTCGCCGCTAAATCGAACCAGCCGGTGTTTTCGACGACCGGCAGTTATATTGCGAAGTGGGAGGTGCAGGACGGGGAGCTATGGATTGGGTATGACCGTCCATGCGCAGAAGGTATCGGGGTTGAATGTCCCGATGGCTTTGAAACGATTTTCGTGCAGTACCCGGATCCGGCTAAGGCTCAATAATCGCTGTAGGTCTGATACACGTCTACCTGATCGTCTTTATTGATCGAATAAACGCGAAAGCTGTCCCTGGGGGCACCCGGTGTATCCATCCCCGGTGTGCCGGACGGCATCGCGGGCACCGTCAGCAACCGAATGTCCCCCCTGTCGGCCAGCAGGCGCTTGATATCCTGTGCCGGTACGTGACCTTCGATCGTGATGCCGTCGACAATCGCCGTGTGGCAGGAAGCGCCCTGGGTCGGCACGTTAAACTTCAACTTGTATTCGTTGACATTGTCGACGGTGACATCCGTCACGTCGAAATTGTGCTCCCGGAGATGATCTATCCAGCCCTTGCAGCAGCCGCAGGATGCGCTGCGATACACGGTAATCTGATGCTGCTCATCGGTCTTGCCCTCCAGCCAGACAGGATTGCCCGCCCAGGCAGGTAACGCGATAGCGCCAAGAATAATGCCGAGGATCTGTGATTTCAAAATTCAGGTACTCCTTAAATTCAGGTTGCCCAGTTTCCGTCCGCAGTAATTTTAGCAGGCTTTAATGCGGGTCTCGAGATAATTGGTAGATTCCTGAAACTGGAATTCGTTCCCGCGGTTTACCTAGAATCCGAAATAGTGCGTGGCATTGGACCCCATGACTTCAGGTTTCGAGTTTGCTGCCGTGGTATCGGAACCCGAGATATCCGATAAAAAGAATTCCACCTGGATAGACTCGAAGTCAGCTAGAGGCAGGGGTTTTGATACCTTGCCTTCGATAGTCTCATCGAACTCTGCCGCGGCTAGCCAGTGGTTGAAATACTCCTCCCTGATTACTGCGCCGGCGGCATTCAGAAATTTAACGCGGGCGTTGAACAGTGCCGAATGCCGGGAGTTTCCATTCGAGAACATAACGTCGATGGTGCCGTTTCCTTCCCTGTCGGTAATAAGCGTCATGTAACCGTAGGTTTTCGTGACCGTATCGCTGCCGTGAGTTGCCATCCGCGCATCGACAGCAAACTCGTAGGGATGACCAATCGCGGACGCCGGTTGCGATGCAAACAAGGACAGCAGAAGTGGCAAGGCCAGGTTTAAACTATGGATTTTTCGGGTCATTTTTCTCTCCCTGTACGTAAGTCTCTATTGGTCGTATTCGTGTTATACAAAGCAGCTGTGAAAAATCGGTGAAAAAATAAAGCGGATAAGCAGAAATCTGTGCTCTACGAACAGGACCTGGTGCGGTAATATCAAACCTGAGTCGTTTCATTACCGAGGGATTTTCGAGTGGTAGTTGCTGCGAGTTCGGGAAGTTGGGTTGAAGCAAAATCCGTATAAGCGGCGCCTGGTATGGTATGGGCTGACGGTATTCCTCAGCTCTGCAATACTGCTCGTGCTCGAAATTACCGCGGGGCGATTGATCGCACCTTACGTCGGGGTGACCATTTACAGCTGGACGTCAATTATTGGCGTAATCCTTGCCGGTCTGTCCCTCGGTAACTGGCTCGGCGGACACTGGGCCGACCGGGGTGGTGACGAACGCAGCACCGGTATTGCGCTTGCGCTCTCGGGGGCATTTAGTTTACTGAGCCTGTTAACGCTTACCGTTATTGCGCCAGCCCTCCAGGCAAGTTCCCTGAACCTTGTCAGCGCCAGTTTCCTGTACGTGCTGGCGATGTTCTTTATTCCGTCGTTATTGCTTGGAATCCCGACCCCGTTACTGACCACGCTGGCGCTCAAAATCGATAATCGTACCGGGCATATCGTGGGGCGCATGCACGCCCTGGCGGCGCTGGGAAGTATCGTCGGGACCTTCCTCACCGGTTTTATTCTGATTCAGTATCTCGGCTCCCGCAGCGTCATCATTATTTCGTCGCTAATCCTGTTTTTGCTCTCGCTGCCGTTTCTGCGCAATGCTTCGAAAAAAGTATTAGTAGCCCTGGTCACAACGGTATCCCTGGCTGCCGTGCTGACCGAACTGAACCAGGGCTTTAAAAGTCCCTGCGAGTTCGAGAGCAGTTATTTTTGCCTGCGCGTGGTCAATGCATCGGAGCAAGCGCCTTTCGGTAACGCGACCGGACTGGTGCTCGACCACCTGCTGCACGGCATCAATCACGAAACCGAGGCTGAAATGCTGATATCGCCCTACGTGCACCTGATGCAGGAACTGGTCATGCAGCATTTCGATGCGACAGAACTTGCCGGCTTGCATTACTTTTTCGCCGGTGGCGGTTCTTATACCCAGCCACGCGCGGTCAGACACGGGACACCGGAAAGTACGATTACAGTGGCCGAACTCGACCCGACAGTAACGCGAGCGGTTTCGAACAGAATGTATGTCGATCCGGCCGAATTCAAAATCTATCACGGCGACGCCCGCACCACGCTTTTTCGACAGCCGATGGCGCAATTCGACGTTATCGTTACCGATGCCTTTCACGACATCGCGATTCCCTACCACCTGGTAACGCTGGAGTACGTGCGCCTGGCAAAATCGAAACTGAAGCCCGGGGGAATTTTAACCACCAACGTGGTCGACGCCTTCCCCGATCCCAGGATGGTCAAAAGCCTGGTAAAAACACTACAGCAGGAGTTCAGCCAGGTGGATGTCTGGCTGGATCAGATTCCAAAGCTGCCGCAGCGCATGACTTACGTAATTTCAGCCAGTGAATCCAGGATCGAAAACGATGTAATAGAATCGCAGCGGGGGTTCAAGCGTCGCTGGTTTCGCGTTAATAACCCGCTATCGAATACCGGTACTCCTTATACCGAGTTACCTTTTTTTACCGACGACTTCGTTCCCGTGAAGGACTCTAGACAGTGACGGTCAAGCCGTTTCATTCCAACCGATTACTACAGGGCTTTATCCTGTGGCTGATCCTGGTGTGGATTATTACCGCGATCAATCCGCTTTACCCGCGCGACTGGCTGCTTGAAAACCTGCTGGTGTTCATCTGGGGCGCTGTGCTTGCCGTTAGCTATCGCTGGTTCAGGTTTTCCAATATATCCTACGGCCTGTTTACCGTGTTTTTAAGCCTCCACCTGGTCGGCGCACACTACACCTATGCCGAGACTCCGTTTGGATTCTGGTTGCAGGACCTGTTTGATTTTGAACGCAACCACTACGACCGCATTGTCCATTTTGCATTCGGGCTACTGCTGGCATATCCCATGCGTGAAATACTGCTGCGTCGGTCAGGCGTCGGCAGCGGCTGGGCTTATTTTCTCGCCGTCAACTGCATCATGGCGTTCAGCGCTTTCTATGAAGTGCTGGAAGTCATTGCCGCGATGATTGTCAGCCCTGAGCTGGGTAACGCATACCTCGGGACCCAGGGCGACGAATGGGACGCCCAAAAGGATGCCTTTCTGGCCCTGCTGGGTTCAATTATTGCGATGGGGGTGACACGGGTGCTCGCTGCGAGGGAAGCGGGATCGAGCTAATCGGACCCTGCTCAGTGTTTTATTGCTTCGCAGGGTAGGCGAGCAGCACCGGCAGGCTGGTTTCCCTGGCGATGGTATCGGCGATATTCCTGAAGAAAAAGCGGGTCACACCGACACGGGCAAGGGTCGACATGGCTACCAGGTTTATTTTTTTCTCGCTGATTTCATGCAAAATGGTTTCGATCGGATCCTTGCCGAAACCTACAATCAGCGTGACCTCGTAGCCGGCTTCTTTGAGCCGATGGGTGACCGGGATCAGTTCGGCTTCGACGTGGGCTCGGATGCTGTCTTGCTGCTGGGTGGCATAAATCGGATGCAGTGCGGGCGTAATATTTTCCTCGCCCGGTAATGGCAGGTAGCCGGCGGACAGGTCGGGTTCGCCGAGGCCGACATTGCTAGGCGGATTGGTGACGTAAAACAGGATCAGGTCATTGTCGCTTGCGGGAATGAACTTTTCCACGTGCGGCAACACCTGCTGGCTCAGTTCCGATTGGTTCAGCGGTATCAGCACTTTATTTTTAGGCATGACGAAATTCTCCTCCAGGTCGGTCAGTATAAACGCTCTACCACGGGTACGCTAACAAGAGCTGAAATTACCGCGCCATTGCATTATCTGGATGGTGCGCATTTAGTATTGCGTGCCAATGCTAGCGAGTTCGCTCAAGGGTCAGCAAGCGACCATCAATTCCTTCGGCGGTGAGATAATCGATTGTCTTTATGTCCAGCAGTCGCGCGTCGGGATGGTTTTGGTCAAAATCAGCCAGCTTTGATTCCCAGTCGACTTCTCTCCAGGCTTTACCGTTGACGGTCACGATGGCGATCCCGCCCGGCTTGAGGCTGTGGGTGATATTGACGAGATGTTCGGCCGACGGCACGCTGAAGGCAAACACGCCTACCGAGATGGCGGCATCGTAAGGCGCGTCGGTTGCCACGGGCAGGGTAAGGTCGTGTTGCTCGAGCGACCGGTAGGCTTCGGTAGCGCGGGCCTCTTCCAGCATTTTTGCCGAGTAATCATTGCCATGGATATTGGTGTAACCGGCCTGCTTGAGTCGCCGTCCCACCAGGCCGGTGCCACAGCCCGCGTCGAGAATACGCGCCTGCCGGTCGGTAACCAGGGATACGAAATGCCGGCAGGCTTCGCCGTCTGCAACGTAACCCAGGTCATTGACAAGGTCATGATCGTAGGTCGATGCCCAGTCATCGAACAGTGCCTGCTTGTCGCCGGGATTATCGTAAACTTTTTTAAGCCGCGAATCGATTTTATCGGAAGGGGACAGGTTGATTCCTCAACGAATGTCGTCTGTGGTTCGAAATATATCAACTTTTGCTTTGATTATCACATCGCAGATCGCGCAAAAAAGAACCCCGCACTTTTGCAAGTAACGGGGTTAGTCATTAAGCAGTTGCCAGTTCCATATCGATTTTTGGGAAGCGAGGAAGCTGACAACGGATAAAGCCTAACGATTCGATCCTTGAAACGGTGTGATGCAGTCGACACTAAATCAAGATTTGCACTTTCGATTTCCCCGCGTTTATGTTTACCTTGGGTTTATTCCTCCACGGGTTCTTGCCTTGGAATCAGTGAATCACTCAAAAGCGAAACTGCAGGATATACGGGAGTTTCGGGTTGTCGACGATGTCATAAGCCCGGAGGCTGTGCGCGCCTATAAAGACGATGGCGTCGTGTGCTTGAGGAATGCGATTTCGAAACACTGGCTGGATGTTATCGAACTTGGCATTCAGCAGGCGCTTCAGGGTGCGAGCACGGATCTCGATGTCGTCAAAAAACCGGGTGACAAGGGCCAATTCTCGGTCAGCTCGCAGGCCTGGCAAAGCGT
>CALZHS010000124.1 GCA_945787265.1 uncultured Gammaproteobacteria bacterium
GATATTCGCGAGCGCCGAGTTGATCGTCAAGGTCAAGGAACCACAGGCGGGTGAGCGCGCGATGTTGCGTGAAGGCCAGGTTCTGTTTACCTACCTGCACCTGGCGCCTGATCCTGAGCAAACCAGGGACCTGATTGCCAGCGGCGCGATCTGTATCGCATATGAAACCGTGACCTCACCCCACGGTGGGCTGCCTTTACTGGCACCGATGTCGAAGGTGGCCGGACGCATGGCGATCCAGGCCGGCGCCTATTGCCTCGAACATCCCCACGGTGGGCTCGGAATGCTGCTCGGTGGCGTACCCGGTGTCGATCCGGCCAAGGTCGTGATCCTGGGCGCGGGCGTGGTGGGAACCCATGCCACCCACATCGCGGTCGGCATGGGGGCGGACGTCTGGGTCATTGATCGTAATCCCGAGGCGATCGAGAACCATTGGAAACAGTTTGGTCGCAGTACCAATTCCGTGTTTTCGACCGAGGATGCGATCGAGCGCCACGTGGTCGAAGCCGACCTGGTAATTGGCGGGGTTTTGATCCCGGGCGCCGAGGCACCCAAGCTGGTTAGCGCGCAAATGGTCAGGGATATGAAACCGGGTGCGGTAATCGTCGACGTCGCGATCGACCAGGGTGGCTGTTGCGAAACCTCGAGGCCCACCACCCATGCAGAGCCGACCTATATCGTCGATGATGTGGTGCATTACTGTGTTGCCAATATGCCGGGTGGCGTGCCACGCACTTCCACTTACGCGCTCAATAACGTAACCCTGCCGCACGTCATTGCACTTGCCAACAAGGGTTACCAGCAGGCGCTCAAGGATGATCGCTGGTTGCGTGATGGTTTGAACGTGCACCAGGGCAAGATTACCCAGCGCGAGGTCGCGCATGATCTCGGCTACGACTATCACGACCCGGAAAACCTGCTGTAATGAGCCGCTTTCGCGCAGCCTGCGTGCAGAATACCGCGACCCGCGATATAGCGGCTAACGTTGCATGGGTATGCGAACGCATCGACGAGGCGGCAGCAGAAGGCGCTGATTTCATCGCGCTACCCGAAACCGTGGGCCTGATCGAGCCGGTCAATGAACAGATTCCAGCGTCTACTTACAGCGAAACCGGGGATATCGGCCTGGCTGCATTCAGAGGCAGGGCAAGCAAGCATGGCGTTACCATCCTGGTCGGGTCGCAGCTGATTCTCGAGGGTGGCAAGATATTCAACCGCAGTTTCCTGCTGGACACGGCTGGAGAGATTCGTGCCCGTTATGACAAGTTGCACATGTTCGATATCGAACTAAAACACGGGGAGGCTTACCGTGAATCGGATGCGATTGCCCCGGGAGACAGGGCGGTCATCGTCGAAACCGAGTGGGGCAAACTCGGTTTGTCGATATGCTATGACCTTCGTTTTGGTGCACTTTACCGCGCTCTGGCACAGGGCGGGGCCGAATTCATTACCATTCCGGCTGCATTTACTCAAACCACCGGCCAAGCGCACTGGCATATCCTGGTGCGGGCGCGCGCGATCGAAACCGGTGCCTTTATCATCGCGCCAAACCAGTGTGGACACCATTGCGACAAGCGCTACTCTTATGGACATTCGCTAATCGTCGATCCCTGGGGTGAAATCCTGGCCGATGGTGGCGCGGAACCCGGCGTCATTTACGCCGACATCGACCTGGACCAGGTACAAAAGGTCCGCAACCGAATTCCGTCCCTGAAAAACGAGCGGTCTTTTACCCTGGAGCAGGTGTAGAGGTCCGAATACTGCTCCGATATCGTCAGCCTCGCCTTCGAGCCAGGGTCGCGGATTGCTTGTTATTCCGTCATTCCGGGCTTGACCCGGAATCCATCCAGAAGCCTTCGGAAAAAACGAGACGGTGTAGCCCGGGTTGCCTGCTGGAAAGGCGTTTTAATAGATCCCGGCTCGTGGGCCGGGATAACACATTTTCCATGACTTGCGCGTTGGCGGCATAGCTGTGGTATAACTGCGGGTCCGTTTGAGACGATATTGCAGTGAGCGATGGAAAAGATGGAACTGGAAGGCTTCGACCAGGAGCTTCCCGACCGCATGAATCTTGCGGTGATAATGGAAAAACAGCCCTCGACGCATCCCTGGGCGGACTTCCGCTACGATGCGATCGGGGTAGTTAAGCGCGCAGGCGACGAAGAAAAATCGGTATCGCGAATCTACCAGGATGGCGAGGTGGAGCATTTCCTGGTCACCGGACTGGCTTTGCAGCTGCATCTCGATGAATGTGAAAGCTATTACCACAACCTGATGTCGCCCGAACCGGGCTGTTTCATCGTTGCCGACCAGCCCGATTCCACTGACGAAATGCCGATCCCCTACCTGGTTTCGCTGAGTTTCGACGAGGTCCATGCCTACCTCGAAGGAGACGAGCAGATTTACTCGGTCGCGATCCCGCCGGAACTCTACCGCTGGGCAGAAGCTTACGTACTGACACACTATGTTGCGATCAAGAAAACCAAGCGCAAGCTCAAAAACTGGCATCAAACCGAAAAGCCTGGAACGACTTCGGGGAGTGACCCGTCATGACCCAGGGCAGTAAAGAGTCGGTTCTGCGGCGCTGGTCGCGGCGCAAGGAGGAGGCTGCGCAAACCACCGAGGCTGTCAGGGAACGGGAATCGACACAAACCCAGCCTGGCCTGGACGCGGCCGCATCGACCGAGACGGCCCCGGTCCTGACCGATGCCGATATGCCGCCTGTCGAATCACTGGATGAAAACTCGGATTTCAGCGGCTTCATGTCAGAGGGTGTCAGTGACGAACTGCGTAATCTCGCGTTAAGGAAGCTGTTCAGGGCCCCGGTTTTCAATATTCGTGACGGGCTCGACGAGTACGATGAGGACTATACGTTTTTCGAGAAGCTCGGCGATGTCGTAACCTGTGATATGAAACACCATATCGAAATGAAGGAGCAAAAGGAGCGCGAAGCAGCACTGGAAGCTGCGGATGAGATCGAGGCTGTCGAGGAGAAAGATGCTGATCTCGAAACGATGGAAAGTATCGAGGATGAAGATGCTGATCTCGAAGCGATGGAAAGTATCGAAGATGAAGATACCCCGGATGAGCAACCCGAAATCGTTGCCGATGGCGATCTCGAAAACAAACAAGAGCAGAAATGAGCAATATCGACGCGCAACAACAGGCACTGAAGTCACGTGATTCGTTCGATTTCGAACCAACTAGCCTGGTGTCATACCAGTCTTCTGGCAAGGTCGTGGCACTCGGTGACGACGAGGCCCTGCAAAAATGCGCTGAATTACCGGAATCGCTCGATATAGACCGGATTTCGACCGCTGCCGGTGGGGTTCAGATCGAAGGCTATCTCGGCGCTTATGTTGTCAGCATAAACGACCAGAATGGTAACCGGGTGAGTCACCAGGGCGACGCTATTCTCGATCTGAATGAAACACCGCTGCTGGCGCGTGAAATGATGCCCCCGGGATATTTCCATGTGCCTCCACGGGACTGGGGGAAACCGGAACTGGCGGCCGAGATAGCCGATTTGACAGGTGAGTTTCACAAACCCAAGTACTTCGACTACGACGCGTCGATTTGCGCACACGGCGTGAATGGCAAGGTTGCCTGCCGGCAATGTATCGACGCCTGCCCGGCGGAGGCAATCCAGAGTCTGGTGGACCGGATCGAGGTCAATCCCTACCTGTGCCAGGGCGGCGGCAGTTGCACCACGGTTTGCCCATCGGGTGCGATCCGTTACCTGTATCCGAGCCTGCGCGATAATGGCAAGCGCATGCGCGACATGCTCGTGGTTTACCAGCAGCAGGGTGGCAGTCACCCCATTATTCTGTTCCACAGCGAGAGCTACTCCCCGGAAATGTATCTGCAGCACTATGACAACCTGTTGCCGCTCGAGGTTGAAGAGCTTGGCAGCGTGGGCATGGATTTGTGCCTGTCGGCACTGGCTTACGGTGCGACACAGGTGGTATTGCACGTCGATGATCAGGTGCCGGGGAGTACCCGGGCCAGCCTCGCCGCCCAGGTCGAATGGATTGAGGCGCTGCTGGTTGGTCTCGGCATGGATCGAGCCTGCATTTCGCTCTGCGCTGCTGATGCGGCACTGCCGGAGATTGAAGCCGCGCCGAAGGTCGAGATGGCGATTCACGATGTGCCTTCCGCCAAGCGCAACGCGATTTACCAGGCGCTGGATCACCTCGTGACAAGTCTGAAGCCCTCACTGGACCAGGTCGAGCTGCCAGCATCGGCGCCTTTTGGCGAAGCCATCATCGATGCCGAAAAGTGCACGTTGTGCATGGCCTGCGTGGGATCTTGCCCGGGCAAGGCGCTGCAGGATGGTTCCAACCGCGAAGTGCCGGAGGTGTTTTTCATCGAGAGCAACTGCCTGCAGTGTGGCGCCTGCGTGCAAACCTGCCCGGAGGACGCGATAAGCCTGCAACCCAGGCTGCTGTTTGATCCTGAAACGCGAAACCGGGCGCGCGCGCTGAATCGGGATACACCGTTTGCCTGCATCTCCTGTGGCAAACCGTTCGCGCCCACTTCGGTCATCCACAAGATGCAGGAAAAACTGAAAGATCATCACATGTTCGGCAGCGATCGGGCGCTCGACCGGTTGAAGATGTGCGACAATTGCCGCGTCGTCGACGTGGTGCAGGATCCCGAGGCAATGGGTGGACAGTTCGATCCGCTAAAAGGCTTTCGCCAGTAATCATTCGTGAAAATATAGATATGTCGACCAACGACGAGGAAATCATCGAACAGGAACAGCGTTACCGGGCATCGGCCTACTCGCTGCTGGCAGCCCTGCTGCGTACGCCGCCGGAGCAGGTCCTGCTGGATCACGTGGCGACGCTGTCACCTGAAAGTGACACCGAATCCGACGAACTTTCGCTGGCAATGGCGGAGCTCGCAGGCGCCGCGCAGAAAGCGCGTCCGGCTGATTTGGAAGATGAATATAACAGCCTCTTTATTGGTCTCGGCAAGGGTGAAGTCGTGCCCTACGGATCCTGGTACCTGACCGGTTACCTGATGGAACAACCGCTCAGCGACCTGCGGGATGACCTGCGCGCGCTCGGTTTTGAACGCAGTCCGGAGGTACGTGAACCCGAGGACCACGCCGCGGCAATCTTCGAGGTATTTTCCGTCATGATCTCAGACTCTGTAGACCTCGAGCGTCAGCAAATATTTTTTGAAAGGCATATGAAAAGCTGGATACCACGCTTTTTTGACGATCTGGCCGGGGCGAAATCCGCAGATTTTTATGGATTCGTCGCGCGATTTGGAGTAGCCTTTTATAGTTTAGAAGAAACCTATCTGACAATGCGCACTTAAACAAATAAAACCAGCCGAACTCTATAACCCTGTGGAGGAGAAAGACGTGAAAAACAATAGTCAACCGAAGGATCAGGAACGCAGAGCATTTATCAAAAAGTCCACGTTAGCCGGAGCGGCCGTGGCAGCCACGACGATGGCCGGCAGCGCCGTCGCCCAAGTCAACGATGAAACCACCGAAAAACCGGTCCAGAAAGGTTACCAGTTAACCTCGCACGTCCTCGACTATTACAAGTCGGCTGGCATTTAACCTGGGGGGGAAGCACATGAAAAAATTAATCAAATCATCGTCCAGCGTCGATAAATCAAAAGTCGCCAGGCCTTGCAAGTCGGCACCCGGGGCGATCAGCCGCCGCGCCTTTCTGCGAAACTCGAGCCTGATGGCTGGTGGTGCGGCGCTCGCGACCACGGTATCACCGGTGATGATGAAAAAGGCCGACGCGGCAGTTGCGGCGGGCGGCAAGATCGAAGAAGTCAAGACCATCTGCACGCATTGCTCGGTCGGCTGCGGCATTATCGCGGAAGTTCAAAACGGCGTCTGGACAGGGCAGGAGCCGGCATTTGACCATCCCTTCAACAAGGGAGCGCACTG
>CALZHS010000125.1 GCA_945787265.1 uncultured Gammaproteobacteria bacterium
AACCCGGGTTTATCCGTAACCGTGGATTCGAGATTGAGGGAACGCAAACTGTCGCAGTAGTTAGCGGTGCGGCGATCCTGCCACACGATCGCATGATAGATCGGTTCGCCGCTGGAGCGGTCCCAGACCACGGTAGTTTCGCGCTGGTTGGTAATGCCGATCGCGACGATCTCGCGCTTATCGGTACGCGCCTTCTCAAGCGCGTCACGCGCTGCGGTCAGCGTTGTCGTCCAGATTTCCTCGGCGTTGTGTTCAACCCAGCCGTCTCTTGGAAAATGCTGCGAAAATTCTTTTTGCGCGGTAAAGCAGGCACGCCCGTTTTCATCAAATAACATTGCCCGTGAACTGGTTGTGCCCTGGTCGATGCTGAGAATGTACTGACTCATCTGAATATCCTCCCGTGACGAAAACCCGGACCTTAGCGTTCCCGGGATTATACCGGGTCCCGCCGCATCGCGCAGTTACACACGGGAATGGCGGCAAAGTTTATGCGTCATCCCGGTATTGACCGATACGTCGGTTCGTCGGGATCTTCTAATGTTGTCGTGATATAAAGATTCTCGATTGCGCCGTAGTGATACTATTCCGAAAAGTACTCATCGAAACGTGCCTTTGCCTCGGCACCAAATAGCTTTTCGCAGGCCTCGAACAGGCCTGCCGATTGTCGCAATGTCGATCGTGACACCAGCAGTTCGATCTTGGAACGCCGCCTCAGATAATCTTCGAGTTTGACAATCATTTCATTTTGCGCGAGGTAGTCAATTTCACAGCGGCGAATGCCGGCGTTTTCAATTAATGGCTCGATCAGCGAGTGATCCCGCTCAATCGCATCCAGCATGATCTCGGCATGAATGCCATAGCGACGCCACAAGCGCTTGCTTAAAGCTTCGTTGGTGTCGTTGGCTAATATTTCATCGAGGCCAAGCCTGTTCGCGCGGTTGAAAAATGTGTCTCGCGTTTGCTGGTCGGGTTCCCCATACCATTTTTCAACAGGATCCAGCTGCAAGCCGAGTTCAGCGACGCAAGCGCTGATCTCATTGCCGACATTCACGGAATCGGTCAATTTACCACCGAAAATACTGATGTGATTCTGCTCGGCGGACATCTCGATGACGTGTTTGCGCGATAGCTGTTGAACGTCAATCGAGTTATCGCTGCGCTTGAGGGTTGCCAACGGCCGTACGCCGCAGCGCTCGGCGATAATATCCCCGGCCACCAGCGGCGCCGGCAGATCGAGGCGGGCATTGATGTTCGAAAGCACGAAATCACGGTCCTCGTCGGTTACCGCGGTAACAGGATCGTCAACCCGCGTGTCGGTGGTGCCGATGCAGGTCCGGTTTGCCATCGGGATCGCAAAAAACAGGCGCTCGTCGTCGGCAAAAAACGCCAGCACGCGATGATTTTCTGAAATCTGCGGCACGATCAGGTGGATGCCTTTCGATAAGACGTGTTGATGTTCGGTCTCGATGCCGGTGAGTGCGTTGTGGCTGTCGACGAAGGCACCCGCCGCGTTGACCAGTATTGTGGAACGAATTTCAAACGAGTTGTCTGTGACCTGGTCCTGCACCTGCGTGATCCATTGACCTTTGGCATCACGTTTTGCCCCTTGCGATTTAACATAGTTGGCAGCAACGCAGCCGTTATCGAGCGCGCTGCGCACAAAGTTGAATACAAAGCGCGCGTCGTTATCATGCAGAAATGCATCTGAGTACTCGATTCCGGCACTGCTGATGGCCGTGTTGATCAAGGGTTCGATCTGCTTTAAACGACGCGGTGAAACCAGTCTCGGAGCGCGGGTTTTACCACGGCCCAACAGCCAGTAGAGCCAGGTACTTGCCAGAATGATCCAGGGATGAAATCGAAAACGCTTGTTGACGGTCATCAGGAAGCGAATTTCCTTGACGGTAGATGGGAAGCTGTCGAGCAACTCGTTACGCGACTTGCAAAGTCCCGCAACCAGTCCGAACTCGTAGCCTTCCATGTACTTGATGCCGCCCCAGACCAGGTTGGAGGATTGCTGGCTGGTGAAACCGGCAAAGTCGCCGGCATCGATCAGGGCAACGGTTTCGCCGCGTGCCGCGAGAGCCGCGGCCGTTACCGCACCGTTGATGCCACCACCGACTACTAAAACATCGTGTTCCTCGACCGACAGTCGCTTGATATTATTGTTGCGCAGGTTCATAAGTTAAAGTATGTCGATCCGTTGATTTCGATACTACCTTTTCAGATAGCATGCGATTATGATCCGGTGCATGAAGGAATCAAAGCACTTGTTGATTGTTGCACACAACCCCTCTGCCAACACCCAGAAACTGGTGGACGCCACGCTGCGTGGCGCCCGGCATGAGGATATCGAAGGGGTAGAGGTGAAACATATCCCACCGCTTCAGGCAGTGGCCGATGACGTGCTCCGGGCGGATGCGATTATTCTCGGCACGACCGAGAATTTTGGCTACATGAGCGGAGCATTGAAAGACTTTTTCGATCGTATTTACTATCCCTGCCTGGAGCATACCGAGGCAATGCCGTTTGCCGCGTATATCCGCGCGGGCCTCGACGGTACCGGCACCAGGATCGCGATCGGCAAGATTACGACGGGCCTGAAATGGAAAGCGGTACAGGAATCGATGATACTGCACGGAGAGTACCAGCCGGAGTTTGAAACGCAGTGCGAAGAGCTTGGCATGCTGATGGCCGCCAGTTTGGAAAGTGGAATTATCTAAATATAGGGTCATTCCCGCTTGCACGGGGATGACATCATAACCGTTAGGGGTTTTTCAGATGGCAGATTTTAGTGGTAAAAAAGCGATCGTTTTGGGCGGGACTTCAGGAATCGGTCTGGCGACCTGCGAAATGCTGCGCGACGGCGGCGCCGAAGTGATCGCCGGCAGCCGCAGCGAACGTGAAATCGAGGGTATCTAGTGCGTGCAGGTTGACGTACTGGATCGCGCCGCATTGAGTGTGCTGTTTGAAAAGCACCAGGGTTTTGATTACCTGGTCAATGCGGCTACCGGGGGTCCGCGCGCAATCGGGCCTTTCCTGGAAATGGACCTGGATGGCTTCCAGAATTCATTTGCCAAGCTCTGGGGTTACGTTAATAGCGTACGACTCGGGGTACCGCAGATGTCACCGCGAGGCTCGGTGGTGTTGTTCAGCGGTTATCCCGCGCGCAAGTATCGCCCGGGCACGCTCGCCATCGGCAGCGTGGGAGGCTCGGTTGAAGCCTTTATCCACCTGGTCGCCAACGAGATCAGCCCGGTGCGTATCAACGGCGTCTGCCCGGGGCTGATCGATACGCCGATGTCGCCGCTGCAGGGTGACGAGCGCAAGGCATACTATGAAAAGGGCACCGCAGGTCACCTGATACCGCGTGCCGGTACGGCGGCGGAATGCGCCAGCGCCGCGATTTTCCTGCTCGAAAACGAATTTGTGACCGGCACGATTATCGATGTCGACGGTGGTGCGATCGTCACATGAGCTTCGATAAAATCAGCAGACAGCTGGCTGGCGATACTCCGGGGCGTACTACCGAACTGAACTATTTCCGCATCGGGCCTGCTGACGCGGACAAAAAAGTCTACCTGCAGGCGGCCCTGCACGCCGACGAGCAGCCCGGTATCCTGGTTCTGCATCACCTGCTGCAATTGTTGCGCGACGCTGATACCGCGGGTGAGCTGAATGCGCGCTTTGTTGTTTTTCCGATGGTCAATCCGCTCGGTATGGGCGATATCGAATTTGGCCAACACCAGGGTCGATATAATCGCAGCACCGGGGTGAACCATAATCGCGACTGGCCGGTGCTTTATGATGCGGTGGGTGAAGAGCTTTTAACTAAACTCGGTGTCGATGCCGACGAAAATCTTCGGCAGATCCGCGCCGCTTTGCGGAACTGGGTAGAAACCCTGCCGCAGGTCACCGCGCTGGATCGGTGGCGACAGTGTCTAATCGGTGAAGCCTGCGACGCGGATTATGTGTTTGATGTGCATTGCGACGATGACTCGCTAATCCATATTTTCACGCTGCCGCAGCTGGCGGAAAACATGCAACAGCTCGCCAACTGGACCGGGGCTGCCGCGACCCTGCTGGCAGAAGACAGCGGCGGTGGTTCCTTCGACGAGGTATGGCCGGCGATCTGGTTGCGACTCGCCTCAGAGTGCCCTGACAAACCTGTTCCCTTACCGGTCGTTTCCTGCACGCTGGAATACCGCGGTCGATTCGACACCTTTGACGAATTGAACCGACGGGACGCCGAAAACCTGTACGGTTACTTCCAGGAACAGGGTTTGATTGGCGGAAAGCCGGTCGGTCAAAAACAAGAGGCCCCCACACCTACTGATCTGCGCGCGACCGAATATTTACGCGCGCCACAGGCAGGATTGCTCGCTTATAACGTGGAACTCGGGGACCGGGTCGAAAAGGGCGATCGCATCGCCGACCTGATCCGGCTCGACGGTGAAGGCGCGTTTGTGGAAAGAATCCCGCTGCTTGCGGGCACCTCCGGCCTAGTCATTTCGCGCAAAATCACGAAGTACGTCTGGGCCAATGCCAATGTTTGCAAGATTGTCGGCAGTGAAATCCTCGAATCGCGCAGCGGTAACCTGCTCAGCGATTAGTCCTGGCTGGACGATTCCCACTTGCTCTCGGGCAGGTGCTCGTCGGCATGCAGCCAGCTGACCTTCTCTTCCAAAAAACTGTGATCCTGCGGCACCAGTTTTTCGAGATCATCGAACAGGCCAAGCTGCATGTGAATTTCATCCGGGCGATTTTTATATTCGTAGGAAACCGGGGAGCCGCACTCGCCGCAGAAACTTCGCGTAACCCCGTCATCGGTGATTGTACGTTTGGGCATTACCCCGGTGAAGTTCAGCTGGGCGAGCTTAAAACCCGCAAAGGTCGTCATTACCGAGCCGCTCTGCCGGCGGCAGGATTCGCAATGACAGTGCCCAACCCAGTCTGATTCGCCGTTGATTTCGAATTTGACCGCGCCGCAGTAGCAGTGGCCAGTTAATTTTTGTTGGTTCATGAGCTTATGCCGAAGACCAATTGTGGTCGGTTACTTAGAGCTGGATTTCATGACGAAGTCTTCGAGCTTCTTGTCGATGCCGAGGACATGCAGCTTCAGCCACTTGTAAAGAAAATCGGAAAGGGATATTTGCAGCGATGGGTGCATCGACGGATCGGTATCCAGCATTGCCTCGAGTTCTTCGCGGAAACGGTCATGCGCCTCCACATGTTCTTCCTGGTGAGGGTATCCGAGTTCGACCATGTAGGTTTCTTCAAGGATGAAGTGATGTTCGGCATAAAGTTTGAGGCGAAGCAGGATTTCGGGGTCGAAGGGTACTTCCTTGATTTTGTCGATCAGCTCGAATAAAACCTGGTGCTGCGTGTCCTGCCAGATGATGTCACTGGTTTTCTGCATTGCGCCGGGCCCAATTCGATAGTCCGACCACGATAGAGGAAATGCCTGACCGTAGTCAAGTGGCGGGAATCGGGCGAGGCTGGAGCGGTAGCTACTGGGTTTCGATCGGCGTTGGGTCAAACGACAGCGTCGCCAGCGCCGCATTGATCAAGATTTTTGCCTGCTCGTGGTCGTTATAAAGGAACAGCGTGTAGGCATCTGCATGGTCGTTTTTATGCATCGCGAGCAGGATCGCGCTCTTGTAATCGGAAGAAAATTCGGGATTGACATCGAAGATAGACAGTGCGGCCCATTGGGCGTTGAATTTATCCCGCGCCTCGGGTTCGCTCAGCGTGCGGCTGTCGTAGTTGCTGTTTGCCGATAAGCGGTCGATGAGTGACTCGAACAGTAATGGAAATAAATGATTCGGCTCGGGCGCGGCATTGTGCGGGTCGTTGTATTCGATTTCGATACGCCTGAGGGGGCGGATGATGAAACGCAATTCCAGTTCCCC
>CALZHS010000126.1 GCA_945787265.1 uncultured Gammaproteobacteria bacterium
TGCGATGCATATCCCTTGAAATGTCTCGATAATCAGGAGGCAACCGATGAAGCCCGTTGAGACGTAAAGGCTGGGTGCCGAAAAAGGACTGATTTTAAAGGGTCAGGCCGCTGGGACGCGGCCTGTGGCGAGTCGAGACATGGACGTCGAGTCTCGCCTTGCCCTTTATAATCAGTCCTTTTTCGGGAAGCCGCAGGCCACCCAGTCAGTCTCAACGGGCTTCATCGGTTGCCTTTGGTTGAATCGCGACGTCCAGGATATGTAAGGTTTAATTTATCGCTTGGTAGCTACTGGTATCCGGTGAGTTCCATGTAACCGACGCCGGCGGGATTGCCCTGTTCGTCTTCGACCAGCACCACGCCCTCCCAGTAGGGAATACTGGTACCCATCCACTGCTGATCGTAGAGTGGCCGAATCTGCCAGCTGCGCTGATAATCCGGCAGGGACAACCGCCACTCCAGCGGCAGCTCAACTGACTCGTTGTCGCCGGTAGCGACAGTGCCGATCCGGGTTGAACTCAAATTGATCGCACTGCGTCCCAGCAGCTGGGTACCGCTGCGCGGGCTGATCCAGTTGCCACTGATCCAGTGTTCGCCATCATCGTGTCGTAACTGGTAAACCATGAGCTTGTGGCCATCGTTCAAATGCAGCGAGAACCAGTCCCAACCCTGCTGATTCTCGGCCAGCGCCTGCGAACTCCATTCGCGATCTAGCCAGCCCTGGCCGTTCAGTTCGATTTTCTTATCCCCGTCAGTCACCACGCCGCTCACCTTGATGTGCGGCTGACTGTAGTAATAACTCGCCTGCCCCTGGGCGGATTTCTGGCTATAGCCGTCAATGCCGTTCAGCGCCAGATCGCCGGCGGCTTCGAGAGATAATACAACCCGGCGCTCACCGACCGTGAAACTGAGCCGCGCCGGAAACAGCGCTGCGCCATTCGACCGCCACTGCCAGTCATCCATCCAGGCACCGAAGTAGCCATCTCGACTAATGCGCGTGACCCCGGCCTGACCAATTCCGCCACGCGCGAAACGCTGCTCGTGAAAATGGCCCGCAGGCGTGGTGATGGCCGCATGAGCCATCCAGATCTGGTTGCTGTGCCAGCCGCTAGCGGTTTTGTCCGGACTCAGCGCCTGCCGAAACAGCGTCCACTGCAGGCCCCACTGCCGGCCCTCGCGATCCACCAGGTTCGCGGTCAAGTACCACCATTCGATTCGATAATCCGGGTGCGCAGCATGATCCCGCGGAAACTCCAGCGTCCTGCCGGGCGTCACCTGGGCAAACCCGAGTCCCTGCTCGCGCAGGTCGCCAAGCACGTCCTGGGCCTGGGCCACGTGGCCAGACAATCCCAGGCAAAGCAACAACAAGAGACGCATCAAACCGTTTCCCCAAGCTGTGCCAGCGCGAGCGGCATCTGACGTCGCCACTGAATGGAAACCACCAGCAGCGTCACTGCGCAGATCAGGAAAACTATCACGGCAAGCAGCAGTGCCGGCTCGATTTTCCACACCAGCGGCATGCTCCAGCCAAAACTGATGATGTTGAGCTTATGAATCAGGATCCAGCTCAGCAATGCTCCAAGCGGAATCGAAAGCAGCCAGACAACTGCACAAAAAACCAGCAACGGTGTTGCTACCAGCAACAATTGTTCAAACTGGTGCAGGCCAAGCGCTCGCCACTGCGCAAACTGCGGCAGTCGCTCATGCAGGATTGCGAGCAAAGATGCCAGCAGCGCAATCGCCGCTACGATCATGGTCAATAGATTCATCGCCGCGGTGATGGCGAAGGTGCGGTCGAAGATACCGATTGACAACAGGCGGATTTGAGCCTGCGAGATCCAGTCACCCGGTTGAGCGCCGAGCCCTTTAAGGCTCGCCTCCGCCTGCTGCATCGCTTTACTGTTGCGTGGATTCAACCACAGCGCGATACCGCGTGAGTAGTAATGACTCCAGTTACTCGCAACCACGTTATCAGGCAGGTAGAACTGGAAATAAGGATTACCGTAGTCATAGAAAACACCGACTACTTCAAATTCCCGCGGCCCGTTGTCGGTCGACAACACGACCGTTTCACCGACCTCTACCCCGGCCAGGAAATGCACCTGCTCGTTAATCAGTACCTTACCCGGCTGTTCGCGCCAGGCTTGTCGCGCAGAGGCGGCCGAGTCGCCCTGCCACCGGGACAGCGGTAATTCCAGGCTGTCGGTGGCGCGCGGGTCGATACCGCGGATCAGTGCCGGGCGATCGCGCCAGCGGGCGCTGACCCCGATACGATGGTGGCTGTCTACGAGCCAGTCGGCATTCGTTGCCGAAGGTTTTAACGCCCGGTAATTCACAGCAGGTGCGCGCAGGTTGATATCGGCACTTTGACGCACTTCCAGCCAGCCGACAAAGGCATCGCGGAAGCTGTCTACCAGGCTGCCAACGCCAAGATTCGCCGTCAGTGCCAGCAATAACGCCATCATCGCGCTGCGCAATGCCGGCAGCTGGGACCAGCCATCGCTCACCATCCAGCGCGCCAGCAAGTAGCGTTGCGGTAACAACAGGGCAACGAGGCTTAAGGTCCGCGCCAGCAGAAACGGCAGAATCCAGGCCGCGGCAAATAAAATCATGCCGAGCACTGCGAATCCCTGGGTAACGGTCTCAATCTTCGCGTACGCAATCCAGGCCAGGCAGGCCAGCACCAGTGCACTGATCGCGAGTCTGCCCCGGGCCGTCTTTTCGTCCGCGAGCATCGCTTCGCTGCTCCCAGCCTCGAGGCTGGAACGACGCAACTGGCGGTAAAGCGGCCAGGCCAGCGCCCAGACGAGTCCGATCAGGGTTATGCTCCAGGCCTGCAACAGCGTCCACGGACTCAGTCCCAGCTCCGCGCCCACGGTTGCGTCATAGAGGCTCTGCAGACTGGCCCCAAGACCGGGCAGCAGCGCATGCGCCAGGATCACCCCGAGTGCAAATCCAAGGGCGCTCCCGAGCAGGCTCCACAGCAGTGTCTCGAGCAGGATCGCGATCATTAAGTGACGCAGATCGCTCCCCATCAGGCGCAGAACGAGCAGGGTCGAGCGCCGGTACCAGAGCGAAAAGCGGACGGCATTGAAGACAATGAAGAGCCCCACTGCAAACGATAGCAAGCTCATCGCGGTCAGGTGGGTGTGCAGGCTCGCGGTCAGCTGCTGCAAATCCAGGTGCTGTTGATTTTCAACCATTTCGAGACGATCGGACAGGCTGGCAGCAAGCCGCGCATATTCGGCTGACGTGATCTTGCCTACGCTCAGATAGCTAAAGCGGTCCGAGCCTGACAGCGACATCGCCGCACCGATATCGACGAAGACACGACGACCCTGCTGCTCGCGCGCCTGGATCAATGCCGGCGGTAACTGCCGCCCATCGCGCAGCTCGAGCTGCGCACCCGGTTCAAGATCAAGCTCGGCGGCCAGTGCTGCAGGCACCCAGGCGCGGTATGGAGGTTGTACGAATTCGAGCCAGGTTTGGGAGAAATCCTGCGTCGATTGGTCGCTGTCGAAGACATCGCCGGGCAACGCCAGCAAATCGGTTGCTATGATGCTGATCGACACGCCTGAAGCAGTGCTGACCTCGAGCTCGATAACCGGAAAGACCTGGCGAAACCCCGCGCGCCGCAGCTCGATATAGGTTGCCTGGTCGATGCCCTCGTCGCGCCGACTGCGGATCCAGTAGCTCGCCTGCGCACCCAGCAGGTTCTGTGCCTGTCGGTAACTCGATTCAGCATGCTGGTTGATAATTTGTACCGCCGACCACAGCCCAACACCCGCAACCAGGCCAATCGTCAGGAACAGCGTTTGCCAGGGATGCCGCCAGTAGTGGCTCAGCAACGCCTTCAGTATCCAGTAAAACCCGGAATTCACCCGGCCTCTTCCAGCTTGCCGTTATGTAGCCAGACGCGTCGATCCATAAACCTGGCCATCGCCTGGCTGTGGGTCACCATTAACAGGCTGCTACCGGCCTGCCTGACCAGGTCACTGAATAATCCCATGACTTCAAGACTGGAATTCTCGTCAAGATTGCCGGTAGGCTCGTCGGCCAGCACCAGCTGCGGCTTGTGCAACAGGGAACGCGCGATGGCCACGCGCTGCTGCTGACCTCGAGACAACTGGTGCGGGTACTTGTCAACCTGGTCGCTCAACCCCAGGCGACCAATCAGCTCTGCTTCATATCGGTTGTCGAATCGTTGGCACAGGGCCGCCTGGAAACGGATATTATCGAGGATCGACAGCGTCGATATCAGGTGAAACTGCTGGAACACGAGGCTCATTTGCGATCGCCGCAACGCGGCCAGCACCGGTTCAGGTTCCGAGTGAACCCGGTAACCGACGAAGTCGATCTCGCCGCTGTCGGGTCGATCGAGACCTGCAATCAGGTGCAGCAAGGTTGATTTGCCGCTGCCGCTCTCACCGAGCAGGGCCACCGAAGAGGCGGTGCTCATTTCAAACTCGAGCTGATGCAGAACGTCTTGCCTGACATCGGCGTAATGGTATGACTTGCACAGGTTTTTGATAGAAAGCATGGCCAGTGATGCTAACCGAATTTATCAGGACAGAATAACTAATATTACGATTTCAGGCAGGTAATGGATTTGCCTTCGGATTCGAGTAAACTTGTTGCGCTCAAACGGGGATATTCATGACCGCGATATGCGATATCAGGGATTTACAGAAACTGGCGCGAAAGCGCGTGCCGCGCATGTTTTACGAGTACGCGGATTCGGGTTCGTGGACACAGTCAACCTATCGCGCCAACGAGACCGATTTTCAGGACATCAAGCTGCGCCAACGCGTCGCCGTGGATATTACGGATCGCTCGGTAGCAACTGAAATGATCGGGCAGCCGGTGGCCATGCCGGTAGCCCTGGCTCCGGTCGGTTTAACCGGCATGCAGCATCCTGATGGCGAGATCAAGGCGGCGCGTGCCGCCGAGCGCTTCGGCGTGCCGTTTACCCTGTCAACCATGAGCATCTGCTCCATCGAGGATGTCGCCGAGCACACCAGCAAACCCTTCTGGTTTCAACTCTACGTCATGAAAGACCGCGACTTCATCGGACGCCTGATCGATCGTGCCAGGGATGCCGGTTGCAGTGCGTTGATGCTGACGCTGGACCTGCAAATTCTGGGACAACGGCATAATGATATCCGCAATGGATTAAGCGCACCGCCCAAGCCCTCGCTGAATGCAGCACTGCAGGTCATCAGTCGCCCGCGCTGGTGCCTGAACATGCTGACCACCCGACGCCATTCTTTCAGGAACATCGTCGGTCATGCGAAGGGTGTCGGCGACCTGTCCTCGCTGTCTTCCTGGACCGCGGAACAGTTTGACCCGAAGCTATCCTGGCAGGACATTGACTGGATCAAGGAACGCTGGGGCGGAAAACTCATTATTAAGGGTATCCTCGACCCGGAAGACGCCCGCATGGCGGCCAAGGCCGGTGCGGACGCCATCATCGTCTCCAACCATGGCGGGCGCCAGCTGGACGGTGCGCGCTCCTCGATCAGCGCGTTGCCCGAAATCGTCGATGCGGTCGGTAGCGACATCGAGGTTCATTTTGATGGCGGCATTCGCTCCGGGCAAGATGTACTGAAGGCGATCTGCCTGGGCGCGAAAAGCACCTATATCGGACGGGCCTTTATCTACGGCCTCGGCGCCAGGGGCGAAGCCGGCGTTGACCAGGTCCTCGACATCATTTACCGCGAGCTCGACACCACCATGGCCCTGTGCGGCGAACGCCTGGTCCAAAACCTCGGCCACCATAACCTCCTCAATCCCCCTACCTAACCGTCAAACCGGTCCTGATCCTACTTTCAATGCCTGCATACGCAGCTACCTCGGTAGATTGTCCAAAAAAGGCGCTACCAACCGGCGCCAGCGCCG
>CALZHS010000127.1 GCA_945787265.1 uncultured Gammaproteobacteria bacterium
GGTCATGATACTTGGCCCACGATTGCAGGACCCGTCCTTGTGGCACATCAACCGGCGATCTTGCTCGTTAGCGGTTGCACTGGGTATTTTCTGTGCCTTTATCCCGATCCCGTTTCAAATGGTTATCGCAGCCGCGTTAGCGATCTGGATCAGGGCTAATATCCTGCTCACGGTGCCGATGGTATGGATCAGCAATCCGTTCACGATGGGGCCCATGTACTATTTTTGTTACCTGCTGGGTGTCGAGATGCTGGGTCTCGAGCAACAGAGGTTTCATTTTGAGCTGAGCTTCGACTGGTTAGTCAGCGGCCTGGCCAATATCTGGCAGCCTTTTCTGCTTGGTTGTTTCACGGTCGGCACGATCACCGCACTGGCATCTTTCCTGCTGGTTCGCATCCTGTGGCATTTGCATATCTTGCGGCACATCCAGATCCGGGCCAGGCGCCTGCACAATCGCCGCCGACGCCTGCGCAATAATCCGTGAACCTGCTCTGGATAGTACTGGTTACTGCCACCAGTGTAATCCTGGGTACCGGGCTGTGTTTCTGGCTTATCGACAGAGCACACGAAGTCGACTCTCCAACCTGGATCTTCAAGACTATTTTATGTCCCGTGATTCGAATCATGGTCCTGTTTGTTATTGTCAGCCAGGTTTATCCCGCGGTCGACGCTAATGCCGCAAGCACAGGTTTCTGGTCAATTCTTTTGCAGCAGGGGCAGTTTAACCATTTGATCAATATATTGTTTTTTGCGGGATTGCTGCTGTCATTCATACCGGTATTGAGCCACCCGGTGTTTGCATTGCCGATTCAGAGCCTGCTCACCATAGCACTGGTATTTTACTGGCAATACGCGGACTCAATCGCATCGCTGCACCTGTTTCCGTCGCTGGCAACCATCCTGAAAATCACCATCTATATGATGCTGGCATACTTTGTAACACGTGAATTGTGTCGTTACGTTGCGGGTGCGATCGATACCCGGTTCGCAGTCACCGGCAGTATTCGCCTGGTTTCCGATGCAATCTACCTGGTGTTACAGATACCCGTGATGCTGGTTTACAGCAGTTTTCTAACATTACAGCTCCCCCGGCCCGGGTGAACCGAATTGTCAGGTTTCGGGTGTCAGCACACCATCTTGCATGTACCAGCGATTCTGCATGCGATCGGCGATTGCAAGGTCATGGGTTACGACCACCAGCGCAGTATTCAACTCCTGATTTAAATCAAGCATCAACTCGAGCATCTGGGTGGCTGTATGCTGATCAAGATTACCGGTTGGTTCATCCGCGAGCAGACAATCCGGTCGGGTTACTAATGCCCGCGCCAGGGCAACGCGCTGGCGTTCGCCGCCTGACAGTTCGCCCGGTTTGTGGTCGGCACGCTGTTCGAGCCCTACCTTGACAAGCCATTCACGCGCCTCTGCGAGCGCTGAAGGCAGAGGTATCCGACGCACCAGCAGTGGCATCGCGATGTTTTCGACCGCACTGAATTCGGGTAGCAGGTGATGAAACTGGTAAATAAATCCAAGGTGTCGATTGCGCAGCTTACCGAGGCCGGCTTCTGACAAATCCGACAGGCGCGTGTCGAGGACCCTGATCTCACCGCTACTCGCATGATCGAGACCACCCAGCAAGTGCATCAGCGTTGATTTACCGGCACCGGATGCACCGAGGATAGCGTGGCTCTCCCCTGCGCCCACCTTGAAATCAACGCCCTTGAGCACCTCGACATCAAGTTTGCCCTGGCGAAATACCTTGTGGACCGCGCTAGCGTCGATCACGGCAGCGGACACTAAGGCTCTCCTCTACTCATAGCTGAGCGCCTCGGCAGGCCGGGTCTTGGAAGCTCTGAGTGCCGGATAAAGGGTTGCAACGATTGACAGGCCAAAAGACAGCAGCGCTATCTTTATTACATCGGTTTGCTTCATTTCAGAGGGCAGATCGGTAATCGGGTAGACGCCCCGCGGCAGGAACTGAGTCTGAAAAAACTGCTCCAGCGCGGGCACGATAACATCAATATGCGAGGCAACGACGATGCCGCTGACGAGCCCACGCAAGGTACCGATCAATCCACTCAGGGTTCCCTGTACCATAAAAACCCACCTGATCGACAACGGCGACATGCCGAGGGTACGTAAGATCGCGATATCCGCTTGCTTGTCCGTAACTACCATTACCAGGGTCGATACGATGTTGAACGCCGCCACCGCGACAATCAGCGAAAGGATAATGAACATTACCGTTTTCTCGGTCCTTACTGCCTTGAAATAATTACTATGGCGCAGGGTCCAGTCCGAGACCCAGTATTCAAGCCCGATGCTTTGCTTGAGCTCCTGTCGTACCTGCGGTGCCAGGTCGAGATCTTCAAGCTTCAGGCGCAGCCCGCTGACGCCCCCGTCAAGGCGAAACAGGCGACTGGCATCCTGATGATGAATAATTGCGCTACTGCGGTCATATTCGTATACGCCGATCTCGAATATTCCGACAACCTTGAAACGGCGCAGGCGCGGCAGGAAACCCAGCGGCGATGAAGTCGCCTGTGGCGTGACCATGGTAACGCGATCCCCCGGGACCACGTCCAGCGTGTTTGCCAACCCGCTGCCGAGTATGATCCCGTACTCTCCGGCCACCAGGTCACCCAGTTCACCAAATTTCATGTTTTCGTGAATCTCGGATACGCTGGTTTCAAATTCCGGATCAATGCCGCGTATCAACGCACCGCTGACCGAGGATAAATTGGAGATCATCGCCTCAGCCTCGGTATAGGGAGCGGCACCAATGACCTCTGCATGCTCGAGCGTCTCTGCGCGCAGGTCCTGCCATTCCTGCAGGGGACCCCGAAAACTCGATACCGTGACATGCGAGACCATCCCGAGAATTCGCCCGCGCAACTCGTTCTCGAAACCGTTCATCACCGACAGCACCACGATCAGGGCCATGACACCGAGCGTGATTCCGAGCATGGAAATCATCGTGATAAACGAGATGAAGTGGTTGCGGCGCTTGGCTCGCGTATAGCGCAAACCAACAAAGACTTCGAGCGGCATTTTCATGCGGCGGATTAAACCATGAATAAGGGCCTGCCACCACCGCTGCAGCTGCGACATGCATCAACCTTGTTACCTATCAAAGGCATGCTATAGTTATATACGTTGAATTTGGAGACGATAACATGCGCACAGGACTATACTTGTTACTCCTGGGTTCTGGCTTGATCCTGCAGCCCGCGGTTGCCGGAGACATACTGACTATTCCGGGACACGTTCCAGTGGCCAGCAAGCAGATGATGCCGAAACGCGGTATTAAGATGGATGACGTACTGAGTGAATTTGGAGAACCTGACCAGCGCTTTGGCCCGGTTGGCGAACCCCCGATCACCGAATGGGTTTACGGGTCATTCAGGGTTTATTTCGAACATCAGATCGTCTTGCATACCGTCGACTTGAATACTGTTATTATGCCAAAATAGAACTACAGTTAAGTTATTCGGTCTGACATAAAACTAATTAAAAGACCGAAACCGGAAATACCTGGTTAAACCAAAGAGAGTGACAATGCAAACCCCAAGACTTCTGATTGTTCTAAGCGCGCTGGGTCTCGGCCTTGCGTTCCCGGGCCTGTATGCGGCCGAGGTAAATATAACAGGCGAGGTAGAAAGCATTACCGTCAAACACGGTGAGAATGACGTCAAGATCATGCGTAACCAGAACCAGAAAAACACGGTAAATCCCGCCTTCGCCAAGACCTCTCGTAAATGTCCCCCGTTTTGCATTCAACCCGCGAATCTCGCCCCGGGCGTTGAAACCATCGCCGAGCTGGAGGTGCTGCAATACCTCAGTCGTCGAAGCGAGGGTGATGACAGTATCCTGGTTATCGATTCGCGCACACCAGCCTGGGTTGCCAAGGGCACTATCCCCGGGGCAATAAATATACCGTGGACCAGCCTCAATCCGGCCAAGGGCGCGGATCCGATTTCAATCGGGGAAATCCTGGAGGAGAAATTTAACGCCAGGAACCTCGAAGGTTTATGGGACTTCAGAAACGCACGAACCCTGGTTATGTTTTGCAACGGGATGTGGTGCGGACAGTCACCAAATAACATCAAGAACCTGCTGGCTTTCGGCTACCCTCCCCACAAGATCAAGTGGTATCGCGGCGGCATGCAAAACTGGGAAATTCTTGGCTTGACCACCGTAAAACCGTTGCAGGAATAATCTTTTTACAGGCATAAGTGCCCTCTCGTCTTCTTGATATCCCTGCGCCTTCGATCGCGCAACCACTTCGCGTTGGCCAACTCTATGGTAGCAGTCGCAGCCTGCTGCTGAGCGAGCAGATCGCGCAGCATCCAGGCCTGTCGGTTATCGTCTGCTGCGACATGACCGATGCCGAGCAGCTGGAACAGGAAGTTCGTTTCTTCAGTCTTGACCAACCGAGGATTTATCGTTTTCCCGACCTCGAAACCCTGCCCTACGATCAATTTTCACCGCACCAGGATATTATTTCCGAGCGGATTCGTTGTCTCGCCTCGATCAGCGCGGCTGACTCGGGCGTTCTGATCCTGCCGATCAGCACGCTACTGCAGAAGATAGCGCCCCCCGATTTTATCCACCAGCGTTCGCTGAATCTGGAGCGTGGCGATCGCATTGACCCGATCGCATTGCGCGACAAACTCAGCCTTTACGGATACCGCGCGGTATCACAGGTCGAAGAACACGGCGAGTTTAGCGCTCGCGGATCAATCCTTGATTTGTATCCCATGGGCAGCAAGCGGCCATTTCGCATCGATTTTTTCGACGATGAGGTTGAGTCAATTCGCAGCTTCGATGCCGAGACCCAGCGCTCAGTCGAAAAAATCAATGAAATCAAATTACTGCCGGCACAGGAATACCCGCTGGATGAAGCTGGCATAAAGCATTTCAGGCTCAGGTTTCGCGAAACCTTTGATGTCGACCCGAACAGATGCCCGCTATACGTTGATATCTCCGAAGGTATTCCTTCGCCCGGTGTCGAGTATTACCTTCCCCTGTTTTTCGAGAACCTCGTAAGCCTGTTTGATTATTTACCGGGTAACAGTCGCTTGCTCATCGACGATGCATCGATGACATACGCAGCATCATTTTTAGAGCAGGTGATCGAACGCTATGAGTCGAGACGCCATAACCTGGAACGGCCTTTACTTGAACCCGGGGAGCTGTTCCTGGACAGCGACGCACTGCAACAGAATTTTTGTCATTTTTCATGCCTGTATTTCTCAGCCTTCAAGCTTGAACAAGTGGATCAATCCAACGTCAATTGCGATTCCCAGTCGATTCCGCAGCTGACCCTGCAATCGAGCGTCGAGGAGCCAGCGAAGGCATTGCGCGCATTCCTGTCGAAACCAGAGTTCAAAAAAATACTGTTTAGCGCCGAATCTGCAGGGCGACGCGAATTTTTACATGAAATGCTCCACCACTACTCGATTCAGATCCATCCCGTGGACAGCTGGACCGAATTCTTACAGCGCGATGACCACCGCTGTTTCCTGATCGCGTCGGCCCTGCAAAATGGCATGACCCTGCAACAACAGGGCATCGCTGTTATCACCGAGAATCAACTCTTCGGGGAGCGCGCGATGCAGCGTCGGCGGCGCAAATACCGCAAAACCCGCGATGCTGAATCGACCATCCAGAGCCTCAAAGACCTGCAGCCGGGTGCACCGGTGGTTCACGAAGACCACGGTGTTGGACGCTACCAGGGTCTGAAAACACTCACCGTATCGGGCATCGAAACCGAATTCCTTTGTATCGAGTATGCCAACGAGGACAAGCTGTACGTACCGGTATCTTCACTACATTTAATCAATCGATACGCGGGCGCCAATGACGATAATGCGCCCCTGCACCG
>CALZHS010000128.1 GCA_945787265.1 uncultured Gammaproteobacteria bacterium
CTTGTTGATCAACGCGGCAGTGGAAAATCGAGACCCCACGCCAGCCTCGAGGACAATACCACCTGGGACCTCGTCGCCGACCTGGAGAAAATTCGTGATTTCCTGGAAATCGACAGGTGGGTTGTGTTTGGAGGTTCGTGGGGTTCGACCCTGGCCCTGGCCTATGCCCAATCACATCCGAAACAGGTGTTGGGATTAATTTTACGCGGTATATTTTTAGGTCGGCAAGAAGATGTGAGCTGGTTCTTTAATGGCGAGGCCGCGCGTATTTTCCCGGAGGCCTGGGAACATTTCATCGAGCCGATTCCGGCGCAGGAACGGGGAGATATTATCGCGGCCTACTACCAGCGACTTACCAGTAACAATGAAATTGTGCGCATGGGTGCTGCCAAGGCCTGGTCAATCTGGGAAGGGTCTTCGGTGACTTTACTGCCGGATAAAAACGTTGTTGACCATTTTAGCGACCCGCATATTGCACTCAGTATTGCCCGGATTGAATGCCATTATTTTTGTAACAACTGTTTTCTGGAGCCTAACCAGTTGATTGCAGACATGGCGAGTATCAGTCATGTTCCCGGATACATCGTGCATGGGCGTTACGACATGGTATGCCCGATCGATCAGGCTTTTCTGCTGAAGCAACACTGGGAAGAAGCCAGGCTCAGGGTTATCGATGATGCCGGTCACGCGGTAACCGAGAAAGGGATAGCGAATGCACTGGTTGAAAGCTGTAATTCGATGCTGGAAATCCTGGATTGATTACCCTGCTGCAGCGTGTCAGCGAAGCGCGGGTTGATGTTGCCGAGGCAACAATAGCCCGGGTTGGTCGGGGCATCCTGGTGCTGGTCGGAATACAGGCGGATGACGACGAGTCGCGCGCCCGCTATTTCATCGATCGAATGCTAAATTACCGTGTCTTTGCAGACTCTGACGGCAAGATGAACCTGTCGTTGATCGATATCGAAGGCGGGTTGTTGCTGGTGCCCCAGTTTACCCTGGCAGCCAATACAAAGAAGGGGCGGCGCCCGAGTTTTACCTCCGCCGCAAGCCCGCAACATGGTAAACGAATCTTCGATATCATGATCGACTATGCGCGAGCGGGTTATCAGCAGGTTGCCTGCGGGCAATTTGGTGCCGATATGAAGGTTCACCTGGTCAATGATGGCCCGGTAACTTTTATCCTCGATTGAGACAGTGCAGAAGGTTACCGATTAAGGCTCGAATTTAGCCACGATGTCGATTATCATCAGCAGCCTCTCAACACCTGCCTGAATGGGTTAAAGATGTCAGACCGTAGTGCAAAAGTCAGCCGCAAAACACTGGAAACCGAGATCAGTGATCAGTGTTGAGCTCAACCTCGACGGACAGGGAAACTCGAATTTCGATACCGGAATTCCGTTCCTCGAGCATATGCTTGAGCAAATAGCCCGCCATGGCTCGTTTGACCTGGCAATATCTGCCACTGGAGATCTGCATATCGATGACCATCATACCGTCGAGGATATCGGCATAACCCTCGGCCAGGCATTTAACAAGGCGCTTGCGGATAAAAAGGGGATCATGCGTTACGGCCATGCCTACGTGCCATTAGATGAAGCCTTGTCGCGGGTCGTAATCGATTTTTCAGGCCGTCCCGGGATTGAGTACCGGGTAAAATTCTCTCGACCCCGTATCGGCCGGTTCGATGTCGACCTCATTCACGAGTTCTTCCAGGGTTTTGTCAATCATGCGCCGGCGACACTGCACATCGATAACCTCGCCGGCCAAAATGCACACCACATTGCAGAGACCATGTTCAAGGCTTTTGGTCGCGCACTGCGCTTTGCCGTTTCCGTAGATGAACGCTTGCAGGGCGCGATTCCTTCAACCAAGGGATCGCTCTAGCTCATGCAAACGATTGCCGTGGTCGATTACGGCATGGGAAATCTCCGCTCGGTCGTCAACGCGCTGGAAGTCGTTACTGACGGCAAGGACCAGGTGATACTGACATCCATGCCGCAACAGGTACTCGATGCCGATCGCGTCGTGTTTCCAGGGCAGGGCGCCGCGGGCGATTGCATGCGCGCAATTGACGCTTATGGAT
The DNA here is from genome assembly GCA_945787265.1 of uncultured Gammaproteobacteria bacterium. Lineage (GTDB taxonomy): Bacteria > Pseudomonadota > Gammaproteobacteria. Next base: position 2,084 of record CALZHS010000128.1, read on the forward strand.
TGCGTGAAGCGGTTCTGAATGCCGCCGAGAACCGGCCTTTTCTCGGAATCTGCATGGGTATGCAGGTGCTCATCGATCGCAGCGAAGAAAACCAGGGCACGACATGTCTCGGATTTTTCAAGGGTCAGGTAAAGTATTTTGGTGATGGCCATAAGGACCAAAGCGGCGTTAAACTTAAGGTTCCACACATGGGCTGGAATCGCGTGACGCAAACCCAATCGCATCCCCTTTGGCATTCGATAGCTGATGGCAGCAGGTTTTATTTCGTGCACAGTTATTATCTCGATGCGGAGGCGCCGGACCTGGTGGCGGGCGTTACCGAATACGGCTTCAACTTTACCAGCGCCATCGCGCGCGATAATCTGTTTGCGTTGCAATGCCATCCCGAAAAAAGTTCGGATTCGGGCCTGCAGTTGTTGCGAAACTTTGTAAACTGGAATGGTCAGCCATGATTCTGATTCCGGCAATCGATTTAAAAGAAGGTCATTGCGTTCGACTGCGCCAGGGCAACATGGACGAAAGCACCGTGTTTTCAGATGATCCCGTGTCGATGGCGGGCAAGTGGGCAGAACAGGGCTGCAGCAGGCTGCACCTGGTCGACCTTGATGGCGCTTTCGAGGGGGCACCCGCCAACGCCGACGTTATCGAGGAAATCTGTTCTTCCTTTCCGGACATGCCGGTCCAGATTGGCGGCGGTATTCGCAGTATAGAGACGGTCGAGGCCTACCTCGAAGCCGGGGTCAGTTATGTCATTATCGGTACCATGGCGGTAAAACGACCCGAGTTCGTTACCCAGTTATGTGCTGAATTTCCGGGCAATGTCATTATCGGTCTCGATGCCAGGGATGGAATGGTAGCCGTGCACGGCTGGGCCGAGGGATCGGAGCACAGCGCGCAGGAGATGGCACTGCGCTTTGAGGACCAGGGCGTTGCGGCAATTGTTTATACCGACATAAGCCGTGATGGCATGATGCAGGGCGTTAATGTTGAAGCCACGCGACAACTCGCTGAATCGATCAGCGTTCCGGTCATCGCCTCGGGCGGTGTTACCGACATGGAGTGCATAATCAAGCTCAACGCGGTCAAGGACTCGGGCATCGAGGGTGTTATCATCGGTCGTGCCCTGTACGAACGCACCATCAGCCTTCCCGAAGCGCAGGCTTATATCGATCAGAACTAGCCTGATCCCGTTTCAATGTCGCTAGCAAAACGCATCATCCCCTGTCTTGACGTCGACAATGGTCGTGTCGTCAAGGGTGTCAGATTTGTCGAAATACGCGATGCGGGAGATCCGGTTGAAAATGCTCGACGCTATAACCTCGAGGGTGCTGACGAGCTGACTTTTCTCGATATTACCGCTAGCTCGGACGATCGTGAGACCATGGTGCACGTGGTCGAGGACGTAGCGCGCGAGGTGTTCATTCCTTTAACGGTCGGTGGCGGGATCCGTGAGCTGGCCGATATCAGGCGCATGCTTAATGCCGGTGCCGACAAGGTCAGTATCAATACCGCGGCGGTATTCAATCCCGAGTTTGTTGCCAACGCGGCAGACAAGTTCGGCTCCCAGTGTATCGTGGTCGCGGTTGATGCAAAGCGGGTCAACGCGGCCGATGAAGCTGATCGCTGGGAAATTTTCACGCACGGCGGTCGCAAGCCGACGGGTATCGATGCGCTCGAATGGGTGCGAAAAATGGATGCCTACGGTGCCGGTGAAATTCTCCTGACCAGCATGGATCGCGATGGCACCAGGACTGGTTTTGATAACGAGCTCAACCGGCAGGTCTCGGAAGCGGTGCGGGTTCCGGTAATTGCATCGGGGGGCGTCGGCAATTTGCAGCACCTGGTGGACGGTATTCTCATGGGTAAAGCCGATGCGGTGCTGGCGGCAAGTATATTCCATTTTGGCGAATATCGTATCAGCGAGGCCAAGGCATTTATGAGGGCCCGGGGAATCGAGGTGCGTGATGACTGACTGGCTTGAACAGCTTAAGTGGAATGGTGATGGCCTGGTGCCGGCAATAGCACAGGATTACCAGTCGGGTGAAGTGTTGATGGTGGCATGGATGAATCGCGAAGCCCTGCGGCTGAGCAGCGAACAGGGCCGTGCAGTATACTGGTCCAGGTCGCGCCAAAAGCTCTGGTTTAAGGGCGAATCGTCGGGTCACGTCCAGCAATTACGGGAAATTCGCGTCGACTGTGACGCCGACGTAGTGTTACTGCAGGTCGAACAGATCGGCGGAATCGCCTGTCATACGGGCCGGCGACGCTGTTTCTTTCATGTTTTAAAGGGCGGAGAATGGCAAATCGATGAAGAAATTATCAAAAATCCCGACGAGATTTATCGATGAGTGATGATATACTCCTGCGCCTGATGGCAGTACTGGCATCGAGAAAAGACGCTGATCCCGAATCTTCTTACGTGGCGGGTTTGTACCATCAGGGTCTCGATTCCATACTGAAAAAGATTGGTGAAGAGTCGGCGGAAACAATCATTGCCGCGAAATCAGGCGATGAACAGCAAATTGTACATGAAACCGCGGACCTTTGGTTTCACTGTATGGTGATGCTGGCACAACAGGATCTGGATGCAAGGTTGGTCCTTGAAGAACTGGAGCGTCGCTTTGGCGTCTCGGGTATCGACGAAAAAGCCGCGCGTGAACAAAGTAAATGAGGTGAAAGATGGGATTTGGTGGAATTAGTATCTGGTCGCTGTTGTTAATCCTGGCGATCGTGATCCTGTTATTTGGCACCAAGAAACTGCGCAACGTTGGCGGAGATCTGGGTGGCGCAATCAGGAGTTTCAAGAAATCGGTGAAAGAAGAGGAAGTCGCTAAGGACGAGGCGGAGCCCGAAAGCCAGATTATCGAAGGCAAGGTGAAAGAAGAAGACAAGGTTTAAGCCAGAGGTTTGAACGGATTTCTTCCTGGCCTGGTTCCGGAAAAAAATAATATGTTTGACATGGGCTTCACCGAGATGATGCTGATCGGTATCGTCGCGCTTATCGTCATTGGTCCCGAACGTTTACCGGGGGTGGCGCGTACTGCGGGAAAATATTTCGGCCGCCTGAAGCGATTCATGACCAGTGTCAAGGCTGATGTCGAACAGGAGTTGCGCGCCGACGAACTTCGCCAGATACTCGCCGACCAGCAGCGCGAACTGGATACCATAAAGGATTCTATGAATGTCGCCGGCAAGGCATTCGAAAAGGAAGTCAATGCGGTCAGCGATGCCGGTGAGTCACTGGTGCAGGATCTTGATGCAACAGCTGCCACCGACGAGCAAGGCAGTGCCCCTGAAAATGATATACCTGACCCTGGTACCGCAGCGGAACCGGTTTCGACCGATCAGAGCGGTAAAGCCAACTCGTGACCGAAGAAGATAACGCGGAACACAGCGCAGGCGGCAGCCTGATGTCACACCTGGTCGAGCTGCGTGACCGCGTGGTGCGCATGGTGGTCGCAATACTCGTGATCTTCCTGTGCCTTTTTTACTGGGCCAATGACATCTATGTATTCCTGGCCGATCCCCTGACGCGTCATTTGCCGGAAGGCGCCACCATGATCGCGATCGACGTTGCCTCGCCTTTCCTGACGCCGTTCAAGCTGGTGTTAATGCTTTCGGTATTCCTGGCGATGCCGGTTATTCTCTACCAGTGCTGGGCATTTGTGGCGCCCGGGCTCTACGCCAACGAAAAACGCATTGCCATGCCGCTGCTGGTATCGAGCATCCTGCTGTTTTACGCTGGCGTGTCGTTCGCCTTTTTCATCGTTTTCCCGCTGGTATTCGCGTTTTTTACCAGCGTTGGTCCCGAGATCGTCAATATATCGACTGATATCGGGCGCTACCTGGATTTTGTGCTGGCGCTGTTCTTTGGCTTCGGACTTGCCTTCGAGGTGCCGATTGCAACCATAATCCTTGTCGCCATTGGTTTTACTACACCCAAAAAGCTGGCTGAAAAGCGTCCGTATATAATCGTCGGCGCATTCATTCTCGGTATGCTGTTAACCCCACCCGACATAATTTCGCAAGTGCTGCTGGCGCTACCTGTCTGGCTATTGTTCGAAGGGGGATTGATTGCATCGAAGATTATCTTCAAGGATCGCGAGTTCGACGAGGAAGATGAAGACGACGAGGATCTTGAGAGCGAAAATGCCGTCGTTGCGGACCCCCAGCCCTTGACCGATGAGGAGATGGAAGCGGAACTCGACCGGGCCGAAGCCGACGAGCCCCGGATCGACAAAACCTGATGCGCCTGGGCCAAGGCGCAGATTGACCACGCTGAAACGAGTTTCCCGGCGCTAGACGTCCCGGACCACGGTAACATCTTTGCCAATTTAATAAATCTTGGTTCTGCCCGATAACACTGGGTATGCAAACCATTTTCAAGATAGCGTTTCTGGTTGGCCTGATCGGTGGCTCGATTCAGCCCGCGATCGCGCTGGAGCTGTTCGGTGTCAATCTTAATTCCACCAACAGCGCAGAATTGCGCATCGCCGTAAAAACTGCCGGTGCGCGACTGATACGGGAAGGTGGTGAGGACAACTGGTTTGACGTTTATGACAGTTCGGATGCGTTAGCGGGATCAACCCGGCTTTACCTGGGATTTGTCAAACAGGATCAGCGTTTTGCCTTTGCCGAATACGAGTTCAAAAGTTTGAATCCAGCACAGATGCTATCCAAATTAACCACCAAGTATGGTGCCGCCGAAACGCATGCCGGAAGCTTTATATCGGACCGAAAGTATCGCTGGCAACGCGATGGAATCGAAATCGAACTCAGCAGTGACTGGCAACACCACGTAACCCGGCTCAGCTATATTAACCCGGTTAATATGTCTGCCCTGCTTGCTGAACGGGCCAGCTATAAAAGCCAGCTGGCGACCGAGGTGGAATCATTTTCGATCTACTAGGTACCGTTTATCGCGGTATTTACTCCGTTAGTCCCTGGCGCTGGCGTTATCCGGGGCGAAAACGGGCAATTTAGCTAGACTTATCCTGTTTATCAGCGGGTAGCGCGATTATGAATATAGCGGAATCAGCCAGACCTCAAACTACTATTCCCGATGCCAACCGGCCAACCGCAGCGCGGTAGAAGGCATTCGCGAGCAGCTTGAGCGGCTGGATCGAAATGTTGCACAGGTTGCCCAGGAAGAGAGCAGCGATGCCTTTGCACCCGGTTCACGTGATCGTGCGCTGGTCGAGCAAGGTGAAATCGTGCGTGCCGTGCGCGCCAACGCGAGGTCGCTCGAGGCTTCCAACCAGGCGCTTGGAACCATCATTGATATCAAGGTTTAAGGGATAGAGGTTTTAAAATCTGCTGACAGGATTGTTAACCTGGACAGGGTTTTACGGTATGATTCAGTCCTACCCAGACCGCAGTTTCGATTATCTCAATGACAACCAGGCCCGGGACGCGACGCCGTCCAACTCTGCTGTGCATCCTCGATGGTTTCGGAATTAATCCGGATCCTGCACATAATGCGATTATTCAGGCCATGACGCCTAATTTTGATCATTACTTTGCTACCTATCCGATGACTGCTCTGGAAGCTTCGGGACGCGGTGTGGGCTTACCCGAGGGTCAGATGGGCAATTCGGAGGTCGGACATATGACCATAGGCAGCGGTACCATCGTCAAGCAAGACCTGGTGCGCATTGACGACGCGATCGACGATGGCAGTTTTTATGAGAATCCTGCCTTGCTGGGCGCGGTGCGATCCGCAAAGTCTGCCGACAGACCACTGCATCTTATCGGCCTGGTTTCGGATGGTGGTGTGCACAGCCATATCAACCACCTTTATGCGCTGATTCGTTTATGTCACCAGCACGCGGTTGTGCCACAGGTTCACATGATTACCGACGGGCGCGACACCGCGCCCCAGGCCGCGTTGTCATACTTGCCCCAACTCGAGGAATTGCTCCAGGCCGCTGGAGGACGCATCGGCACCGTGTCAGGGCGTTACTACGCAATGGATCGCGATCAGCGCTGGGATCGAGTCGAGCTTGCCTGGAACAATATTGTGCACGGCAAGGGCATTGCCGCAGAGTCGGCGCATGCCGCGATTCAGCAAGGCTATGATAAAGGTGACGGCGACGAGTTTATCCAACCGGCGCATTTACCGGGATTGCAAACTCTGCAAGCCGATGATGAAATGATTTTTTTTAATTTTCGTAACGATCGTGTACGCCAGATCTGCGCTGCCTTCGCATTCGACCAGTTTGATTCGTTTGAGCGTGGCGAGAACTACCACCCGATCACGGTTACCTGCATGACGCAGTACGACGCCCGCCTGCAGTCCCCGATCGCGTTTACACCAGTGCGACCCGAGACAACGCTGGGTAGCGTCATCAGTGATGCGGGATTAACGCAACTGCATTGTGCTGAAACCGAGAAATACGCGCATGTCACGTTTTTCTTTAACGGGGGTCGTGAGGCACCCTATCCCGGTGAGGAGCGTATTTTAATCCCGTCACCGAGGGTTGCTACCTATGATCTGCAACCCGAAATGAGTGCGCCTGAAGTAGCGGATAAGGTAATCGAGGCGATGCAGTCCGAGCGTTACGACTTCGTCGTGGTCAACTTTGCAAACGGTGATATGGTAGGGCATACGGCGGTGCGCGAGGCAATCATCAAGGCCGTTGAGGCCCTGGATCGGGAAGTGGGGCGTGTTCTCGAGGCTGCGATTGCGAGTAATTTTGCTGTAGTATTGACCGCTGATCATGGCAACTGTGATGAAATGGTGGACCCGGAGACCGGCAAACCACACACCCAGCACTCCAACCATCCGGTGCCTTGCCTGGTCATTGATGACGACGTGCAGACACTGATCCCGGGCGGTAATCTTTCGGCAATCGCGCCAACCGTACTGCAGTTAATGGGTGTTCCACAGCCGACGGCGATGACGGGTCGATCTGTCATCGGCGACAACCTGTCGAAATAACCTTGATTAGCAACGAAAATTTAGTAATGATTGTCGCTTGTGCAGTGCGCGATTAAATAATAAACATGGCAACCTTAAACGAAACACTCGAGGAAATTACGCTGTTTCGAGGTATGAGCGAGGAAGACATTGAAAGTGTCGCTTCGCAAACCGTTATTCGCCAATTTCCGAAGAATACCGTGATTGTCAGCCAGGGTGATGAAACCGATTCGTTTTATGTCATCCTGCAGGGCAAGGTGGACGTGTTTCTGCACAATGACAAGGGCAAGGAAATCATCATCAATACGCTGGGTGAACGCGAGGCTTTCGGGGAGCTGGCACCGCTGGGTGGAATCCCGCGACAGGCCAGTATCATCACCACTGAAGACTCTACTTTTGGTATTATCTCGCGCCAGATTTTCATGGATACGCTGCTGAAAAAGCCTACCGTGAGCATGCAGATCATTGATTTACTGATCCATCGGATCCAGGACCTGACTGAAGAAGTCAGTAGTCTCGCGCTCGAGGATGTCTACAACCGCGTGGTTCGCGTGCTTTACAAGCATGCCGACGAGGTGGGCGAAAAGCTGGTCACCGAAAAACTGACCCAGCAAGACATCGCCAGCCGGGTTGGTGCCACCCGCGAAATGGTACATCGCATCCTCAAAGAACTGAAAACCGGTGGTTACATCTCGATAGAAGGTAAACATATCACAATCGAGAAGAAACTCCCCCCTGGCTGGTAAAGCTTCGCCAAAATAGTGATAACATAGCGCCATTTTCACCGGGGTTGAATCAGTGGCGGGTCACAGCAAATGGGCAAACATCCAGCATCGCAAGAAGGCGCAGGATGCCAAGCGCGGAAAACTGTTTACCCGTTTGATCAAGGAAATTGTCGTTGCTGCCAAGGCGGGTGGATCAGATCTCGATGCCAACGCCTCTTTACGCACCTCGGTAGACAAGGCCAAATCACAGTCCGTTCCCAAGGATGCCATCGAACGCGCGATAAAGCGCGGTGCCGGCGAACTCGACGGTTCTGATTACGAGGAGATTCGGTACGAGGGATATGGACCAGCCGGCGTCGCGGTGATCGTCGATTGCCTGTCAGATAATCGTAATCGTACCGTTGCCGAAGTTCGTCATGCCTTTACCAAGGCGGGCGGTAACCTCGGGCAGAGCGGTTCAGTGGCTTACCTGTTCGATAATGTGGGCGTGTTACTATATTCACCCGAGCACGATGAAGACAGCGTCATGGAGGCCTCGCTGGAGGCAGGCGCCGAAGATGTCATTGTTGCCGATGACGGCAGTATCGAAGTGCTGACTGCGGCTGAAGATTACGTTGCGGTGAAACAGTCGATGACGGAAGCGGGGCTTGAGCCGGAAGATTCGGAGCTGACGATGCGCGCCTCCATCAATGCCGAGCTGAGCCTGGAAGATGCCCAGAAGGTGCTGCGCCTGGTCGACCTGCTGGATAGCTCGGACGACGTGCAGGATGTTTATTTCAATGCTGAA